>WGDB01000074.1 GCA_015493495.1 Helicobacteraceae bacterium
ATTACTCTTGACAGAATTTATAGTATCATATATAATATCACTATGAAGCACAACATACTATTAGATACAAATGTTATAGTTACAGCTTTACGTTCAAACAGAGGTGCTTCTTTTCGACTGTTACGTTTGATCGATGATAAAAGGTTACAGCTACATCTTTCTACACCCTTGATCAAAGAGTATGAAGATGTTCTGAGTCGTACAAAACATAATTTGGATGGAGAAGTTGTTCGCGATATACTTGATTACCTTGTATCAATTGCTCAAGCACACAAGATCTATTATCTCTGGAGGCCGGTTCTTCGAGATATTAAAGATGACATGGTGCTGGAGCTGGCGGTCAAAGCCAACAGTATGATCATTACCTATAACACGGCTGATTTTAAAGAGAGCAGCTCTTTTAATATCGCTGTGTTGACTCCAAAAGAGTTATTAAATATGATGGGAGAATTATAATGGCAGCAGTAAGTTTACGATTACCAAACTCTATCTATGAGCTGGCAAAATCTTTGTCAAAAGAAGATCATGTCTCATTAAATCAGTTCATAGCAACAGCGGTTTCTGAAAAGGTATCTGCTTTAAACACAGAGTCTTATATCAATGAACGGTCAAAACGTGCTTCGAAAGAGAAGTTTTTGAAGGCATTGAGCAAGGTTTCTAATGAAGAGGCGGAGCCTTATGACCGCTTATAAACGATTATGTTAAAGATCTCAAACAGTGTCACGTTAGATGAGAACGAGGTTGAGGTCAGTGCTATCCGTGCCTCAGGTTCGGGTGGCCAAAAGGTCAACAAGACTTCAGTCGCGATGCACATCCGTTTTGACATCGAAGCCTCGTCTCTCCCGGAGTTTTACAAAGAGAAACTGCTGAACCTCAAAGACAAACGCATCACCAAAGAGGGTATCATCGTCATGAAGTCTCAGCAGCACCGTTCACAGGAACAAAACCGTGATGAGGGGCTTGAGCGTCTTGTTGAGCTCATCAAAAGTGTCAACGTCACCCAAAAAAGACGTGTCGCGACTAAGCCAACCAAAGGCTCACAAAAACGCCGTCTCGCCTCCAAAAAACATCATGGAGAAAAAAAGAAGTTGAGAGGAAAAGTAGATACTGAGTAAGGATGTTAAAGGCTTTTTCTCTTAAGTTCTAAAAGCCTTTGTACTTCTCAAACTGTGACACAAAGTCAGCCATTGGCGTGTCCATGGCTTTGATGTGCTGGTCCAGCCAAGTTGCAAGTTCCTCTTGCAAATATTCGCGAAGTGCGTCCGCATCTTTACGATTACGCCACTCCATTTCAACATAACGTGCTTCGTTGAGGACCTTGTCGTGGTCGCCTTTGTGCATACGAAATGAGGGGTACTGTACCTCCTTCATCAGTTTCTCTTCACTTGAAAAGTGCTCTTGCATATGCTGTATGACGGCTTCAAGATCAGCAGTAATCCTGTCAGGCTCACCGGGTGTCTCAAGAGACTTCAGAAGGGTGTTAAGCAGCGTGACCTCTTCAAGGTGTACGGTGTTCATAGATTCAAGTGAGACTTTGGGCAGTGTGTTTGAGTTGATGATAGCAGTTCCTTATTGTAATGGTGATCGTTGGTAGAGTGTGTTCCCGAAATAGTACTCACTCCAGTAGGTCTCTCCGTTGGAGACGTGTACATGGTAGGGATAGCTTCCGGATTCGCCGTTGGCATCTGTAAAGATGAGCTCTCCCTCTCTGGCATTGCCTCTTACCTGCCAGTGCCCACGACCGCCAGAATCATTGGCCGCACCCCAGACAGCACCTGCCGAGGCATCGGCGTTGCCGTAACTGCTACTGCTGCTCTCTTCATAGGTTCCGTCAGGGTAGAGGTAGACACTGCTCTCGCTGTACTTGCTCCAGGTCTGCCATTTACCTACAAAACGCTGCATGAGTCCTGCCGTCTGCTGCTTCTTGTAGCGCAGTGAGCGGGCGATGCTTTTGGCAGCCTTTTGCAGTGCTTTGGAGTAGGCCTGGGGTGTACTCATAGCGATGATGATGGCACCGCCGCCATAAGGAGAGAGCGTGCCGTACCCAGTAGCTTTGGCCTTTTCTCCGCCGTAGACACCGACATAGTGTCCCATATAGCCGTTTTTGCCCATCTTTTGCAGTTTACCCTTGAGCTTGAGGTAGCCCTCTTCTTCATGAAGCCCCTGCAGCATCTCCTGACGTAGTGCGTTCATGCTCTTGAGCCGGTGGGGATAGACGAGTATGATGCCGGGAACACGTTGATGTCCCAACAGTGCGCCCTGGGCATCATCTTGGTACTGCCATCGGGCAGGTGTCTGAAAACTGTATCCCCACATCTCATGACTCAGGGTCTGTGCCTGCAGTGCGGACCACATGAGAAGCAGAGTGAAAATGATACGAAAGGTCATCTGTTATCCTTTGGTGTGAGGGTAGGTAATGTTTTTGACTATGACTGCTGCCATCTGTGTCAGCAACTGCCGGTGCTCTTCTTTATTATAGGTGAAGAGTGAGCAGTGTTCGGTATGGATGAGTTTTTTGTGCCACTCAGAGATAGACTCCAAAACATCGCGTAAAGACTCTTTTTTCAAATGTTGTTGGTTAAATGCAGTCAACATCGTTGTCCCTTTGTAAGATTATATACCAAGATGCTTGAAGTGATAGGGCCGTGTACTGCTTTTTAGACTTTTTTCATCAGCACCATGACGATGCCATGCTGACCAAAATAGTGGCGCTGCACTTCATGTAGCGGTGTCTGTTCGAGGAGGGCGGCCAGTCCGCCTTTGGCGAGGTAAGCTTTGAAGTGTTTATAGTGTTCACCGCCTGCAAAGCGTTCGATGAGGTAGATCATTGTTTTGGAAAGCAGAGAGGTCTTCTCACTCAGTTCATAATCAACGATCAGGATCTCCCCGCCCTCAGCCGTGAGCCGCACCATCTCTTCGACGATCTTTCTGGCAGTCTCATGCTTCTTTTCATGCAGGGCGAAGGTGGTGGTGACAAGCTCAAAGCTCCCATCCTCATAGTTCGTCTCTGTAGCATCCTGAAGTTCACAGTCTGCACTGTGTTCTCCTTGTGCGGCAACAGCGAGCATGGCCTCAGAGAGGTCGACACCCTTACCCTCAAACCCATGGGCCTTAAGCATCTTGAGCTGTTCTCCTGTTCCGCAGCATACATCGAGAATGGCTTTATACTTGCGCTGCTTGATGATCGCAATGATCTTGCGGCGGATCGGACGGATAAAAGGTGAAAGCAGCGGGTCATAGACCTTTGCCGTGTATTGATACTCTGTGATGTCTCTCTCCCCAGTTGTCTATGATGTATGTCAGATTGTTATATAACGCCTGCTTGTTTTATAAAAGAGCTGATCTCTTCTGCAAAAGTGGTGATGGCTTCTGCATCTCTTTTGGTAAACCCCTTCTTTTTACTGAGCAGCTGCAGGGCGCCGATGACTTCGTGTTGTGTATCGAAGATGGGTGTGGTCAAGATGTTTTGGGTGTAGTAACCTGTCTGCATATCTACATCAGCCAAAAACTTGGGGTTGTCGTAAGGATCATTTTCGATGATGGTCTTTTTGATCCTGATGCTCTCTCCAACAATCCCCATGTCGTAAGGCAAGATGATACTCTCTTCACCATCAGCCAAAATAGTAGACAACTTGTCTTCTTCACGAAAATAGACAAATACAGAGCAACGCTCTGCATCGATCATGTTCCTAGCATGTAAAGCAATGTATCGAAGTGCATCCGGGTGTGTTGACTTGTGTAATGTATCTTTACTGAAACTGGCTACTTTTTTATCATTTTCTTGCACAAATACCCTTTATCTAAATTTTACATATTGTATATTTATGGGTGTATTTTACCACATTTTTCTCAGAGGAAAACTGCTTGGAAAAAGTGTGTTAGGTGATGATAGAGCAGATAAGAGGTGCCTCAAAAAAACGTATCAGCGAGACCCTTGGGTCTTGTTCCAAAGGTGAGAGGCAGAAGGTCGAAGAGGGTGTTAAAGTGTTGTTGGTGTTGTAGAACTGCCAGAGCCCTTTTCCCAATTCTGCTTGACCCGCCTGCATGTCTACATGCACTGTTGAACCTTTATTGAACTTTTTTACCACTATTGTTTATACATGGGTAAATTATTCAATTTTTTACGCATATTTATTTTATAGTGGAACATTTTACCACTATCTACTCATACCTACTTGCAGTAGTTTAAAGAGTTTACTGTTTATAAAGTATATTTCTCTACCAATTTTCATGCTCTCGAGCAGCCCATAAGATTCTAGTTCTTTAAGATAATTTGTAGCAGTTTTTCTAGTAATACCAAGTTCATCGATCAAAAAACTGATTTTGGTATAAGGGTGTTTAAAGAGTATCTCTAAAAGGTCTTTTGAGTAGAATTTAGGAAAATTCTCTTTCATACTTGCTTTTGTCTCTCCCATAAGTTTTATGATCTCTTCGATAAGTTTTATACTTTGCTGGGCTGTCTGTTCAACACCTTTTAAAATAAACATGATCCACTCTTCCCACACACCTTCTGTTCTGACTCTGTTTAAAAGGGCATAATACTCATGTTTAAATTCAATAATATAAGAACTCAGATACAACACAGGTACATCAAGCAGTCCATTCAAGATAAGATGTAATATATTGATTATTCTGCCTGTTCGGCCATTTCCATCATAAAAGGGGTGGATGCTCTCAAATTGGTAGTGGATAATAGCCATTTTAACTAGCGGATCAAAATCGTCAAGTGTGTCGTCATTAATGTACTGTTCAAGGTTGTCCATCAAGTTTTGAATGTCCTGATGGTTTTGAGGAGGCATGTAGACCACTTCTCCATGAGTGTTTTTAAGAACTGTACCGTTTTGTGTACGTAGACCGGCATCATTGTCTTCTAGTTTTTGTTGTATCTGGACAATATGACGTTTTAAAAGAAGCTCATGCTCTGTTATAAGTTCAAAACCTAAAAAGAGTGCTTCTCTATAACGCTGTACCTCTTTGGCTTCGCGAGATATGTTTTCGGTGCTGACACTGGCACGATATAGTTCGTCATGTGTTGTGAGCACATTCTCGATCTCAGAACTATCCTTCGCCTCTTGAAGAGAGAGGGCATTGATCAAAATACTTTGATTAGGAATAGAACGCGCAGCACCTTTCAGCTCAGCCAACGCACGGTTCGCACGTACAATTTGTTTTAAGATAGGTTTTGACTCTACATCATCAGTTAACGGAAGTGGAGATGGAATATATTCATGATCCATTTTAGCTCTTTCGATAGTGGTAAATAATTAACTATTTTACCATAAAATGGAGAATAGTGGTAAATTTACCTAGTTTTTACGCATGTTATTTCGATAGTGGTAAGTTTTTTGTTTTTTGTACATATTGTTAGACGGTCTCTATTATGCTGGTTCTATAAATAACTCACAAATATCGATGTCTAATGCTTTAGACAACTTATAAAGATGCTCCACATTAAACCGCTTCCCTTTTCCCAACTCTGCTTGAGAGACTAGGGTAGTAGAAGCATGCCCGATGTCACCAGACAAAGCCAATTGGCTCAAGCCTTTTAACTCACGATATTTTTTTACATTTTTACCAATAACGACATGTAACTCTTGAACTTCTTGATTAAGATCTGCTAAATTCACTTGACTTTCTATAGGAAGTTAAGTGGAGAGAGAGTGATTGCTATTATTATTGTTTGGCTACTGATTTTCAAAGAACTTACAGATGTCTACATCTAATACTTTAGAGATCTTATAAAGTTGCTCTACATTAAAG
>WGDB01000075.1 GCA_015493495.1 Helicobacteraceae bacterium
TCTATGTACTCGTCAAATAACTCTGAAAGCTCTTCAAGCTCTTTAAATTCTTTTTTATTCATATATTAATTTTATCACAATAAAAAAATAAGTTGAACATGCACTCTTCAAATGACCTAAACATGGGTTTCGGAAAAAAAAAGATGTGTTTTATCCGAAAAAAAAGAGAATGCAAAATCATACAATTTCATCAAGCGCCCATAAGAACTAAGAATAATTAAAAAACTTACTTCTTATATATACGAAAGTTGACTTTTAAAAAAACTTAAAAGGACTGATGATGTCAGTAAATTCGAAAGTAGTAAATTATACATCAAAAGATGTGAAGTTGCAAGATAAAAGATGGTTGAACTCTATAGAGCTAGAGGAATATATAGGTTGGTCACGAAGTTGGCAATCAAAAGCTCGTATGAGTTCGTCTGCGGTTAATTTACCTTATAAAAAGATAGGTAAATTTGTTGTCTATGACAGATATGAAATAGATGCTTTTATTGAAGAGCATACTGTGATTGGAGGATGAAAATGAAAATTGATAATAAATATCACAAAAAGGGGATAAGTTTATGAATTTCCAACTAAGTGATATCGAGACATATTTAGAGAAGGAGAACTTAAAAAATACTTTGCTCGCTGCTGTCTATGAAGGTTATAAAAATAAGCACGAAGGTGAAAGTGTTAGCTACTTTAAGTTCCTTCAATACATTGAAGATACAAAGGCTCTTCTTGGTAATAAGAGGCTATATACAGAAATGGTACAGTTTAATAATCACGCTATGTCTGTGAAGCTTATGCATAAAAAGAGAGGAGAGCAATATAACTGCTTGCTAAGTACTATGTTGTATCAGGACAATACAGACTATATGGCTAATTCCGCTGAATATGATGTAAATTATCCAACATGTGAACACAATGATGCTATCAATAACATTCTCTCTAGGGGTGGCACTATTTATATGAATAGCGATGCAAAAATCTGCTGCCGCTTTTCAACAGAAAGCGATGTGGAGGTCCATTCAATAAAACAGGTAGAAATGGTAATTAGTTCATATTTAAGTTGCCCTATCAAGATCACAAAATATACTCCAAACTATGTGGAAATAGATATAGAAACTATGCTTCGGTCAAAAGTTATCGAAGGAGTAGTAGATGCAAAGGATTCAGAATGTGGTGTGAAGTAAAGAAACAACAAGGATGTAGTGCCATTTATGGCGACTACACCCTTTGTCTGACCTATTTTTGGGCTTTACAGCCCTTTGGTGTAGAAGGTGTAGCTTTTTTCCACCTAGAATATATTTTTCAAGCTACTAGTAAACTAGGCACCAGATGCTTATCATGTGTGAAAGGAGGAGACAATGGCAATACACGGTCAAAATGATAATGATATAAACGGTGATTTTATAAGAAGAGTAGGAGACCTTGTCAATCGTGAAAATGCGCCATTTATTTTTACTTTTGGAAATGTAAGAAGGTTGGATCTTAATAACAATTTCATTTATTTATGGCAAGACGTCAAAGGTCAAGTGAGTTACTGCTTTGAACTATTAGATAAGGAGTACTTTACAACGAGTGCGGCTAAGCTTGGAAATGTCCTTAGTTCTCATTTTCAAACTAGTATCGAGGTTATGAATAACCACAAAGAACAATTGAAAAGGATTACGAGCGCAACGATAGGGTTAAGCAAGGCTGTATCTGATTTAGGAAGACATGAAGAGTATGCAGCTTATTCAGAGCGTGGATCACAAAGTCAAAACCTTGGTGGTAGTCATCTCTTAGTAAACGGTACTCAACAAGAGTCAAGTATTTCGCCTGATGGTGTTCTTGATTTACTTGATATGAATACTCCTCAGATGCAACCTGTCGAACAACAACATCCTCTGCACGATCAAAAGCAACTGTATCAAGGTGTCATACAGTTGTCTACCTATCATCTCGAGTCAAACCTACAGACGATTGTCATAATTATGACTGAACTTCCCGTAGTCGCAAAAAAGCTATTTAGACCAGGTCTTAAATGGGCCTTTTTTTCGGAAAATGGCCTGAATTACAAGAACAGTTATATACCCTCGATATATCAGGTGAACCCATGGGGTTGGCCTGCTGTAAACAACTCCTCCATTCTGTTGTTAATATTCTATATGGCAAAAAGGGACCCTATTCGAGCCATGAACATTTTAAGATGGCTTGTTGATAGTTGTTACTCGTTAAAAAAATCAGGAGTTGTACTGGTTCTCCATTCTGAAGCTGATGTTTACATGAAACTGCTGTACGAAGAGATCATTGTCCCGCTGGTAAACATTGAGCATTGCGAAAAGATAAATAATGAGAATCTAGATGAAAAATCATTATCGAGTCTATTGGACAAAAAGGTGATTTACAACTTTCATAACGTAACCACACCTACGATTTCAGATGAGCCTGCTAGTGCGTTTACCAACAGGTTAATTCATAAAGATACTTATAAGCTCAAGAGTAAACTTACAACAACGGTTGCTAATATGCTGATTACTTCAACAACTCACTATATCCCATTGATCGACAAAGACGTAGAGAGTATTGTAATCCCTGTTGAATCAAGTCTTGATGGTCTATGTAAAAAGTTAAATATCAACGCAAACTACTATGCTGTAGTCAAACTAATAGAAAATGATCTGGACAATTTCATGCATATTTTACGAAGTATAGATATGCATAAACTATGTACTTATTATCCTTTAAAGTCGTATGGCAGTAAGTCGAAAACTTCGAAGATAATGGATTGTGATACAGATGCGTTAGAAGTCTTTAATCATTCGATAATGAGTAAGGATGTCGTTCTTTTTAAAACGCTAGAAGCCAAAAAACCAAGGATCTATCGAAAGCTGATTGATGACTTTTCCAAAGATAGAGTTGATCGTAAAAACCTTCTTGAGTACTTCATGATACTATTTGGAGAAGGTACCTATAAAAGTAACAGAGCACTTATCTTGGATCTAAGAGAGCTTAGCGATTCAAAAGAGCCTTTTGGTAATGTAGAAACATTCAACAACAATGGTAGCGTTTACTATAGACTGAATTGATGCTTGAACGGAAAAATAGTATAGAATTGTGCCGCAATGTAACAGCAATTCAATAGCAATTAAGCGATAGCTCGAGCTTCGAAGTTCGAGCTATAATTGCTACATAATTGCTTGTAAATATCTTTATGATTTAGTGCTGTAAGCCCCAGTAATAAGTGATTATATAGGTATTGAGCATGCAACTCTATTTATCCTAACTTTAGATGAAAATTACTGTGAAATCACCATTATATAACCTATCACTCCCTCTGCATAACAAATAAGTGACTTCCAAACTTTTACAACCACATATGATACAAGAAGACTAGAGATAGTTAACCTACATTCTCTCAAGCAAAAGTACTAAGTACCTTTACCTCACCTCTCCACATTTTACCTTCACATACCTCCAAAGCACAGAGCAATCTCATAAAGGGGATTGTTCTGTGGTCTGGAATTTCCCGACCACCTAATTAAAAGGAGATGTCCATGAAAGTTAAATGCTTACGCATGAAACAGCTTGAGCGTGTATTTGAGCATGAGCTTGCTTATAGAGAGTGGTGTAATAACGTTGAACATCCAACTACGCATGTCATACCCACCCCATTAAATACTCTCGATTACCACCCATTACAAGGAGCATAAATGTCACCAATCAACCAATGTCTAACCATCGCCGTCGCTGTTGCTACTGTAGTAGTAAACAATCTTTCAAAAGAGAAAAATCCATTTGATTTAGACTCTTAACTTATTACCAAAACACAAAGGAAACACCATGTCAAAAATACCACTAACCCAAACAGAACTAATGTCCCAAGCCCCAGCACTTTTTACAGCGGAACCACACTTCGAAGCGAGTGATAAATATCACTTTGTATCTACAATAGATGTAATTAACGAGATCAAGTCTCTCAACTGGTATCCGACATCTGTTCAGCAATCATCAGTAAAAGATGAGGACAAAGAGGGATACCAACGTCACCTTGTTCGTTTTCGTCACTTTGATGATTTACTGAACCCTAAAGAGAACGCGGTTGAGCTACTTCTATTTAATAGTCACGACCGCTCTACAGCGTTTAGTATAAGTGCAGGCATCTATCGCTTCGTGTGCTCGAATGGTCTTGTAATTGCTGATAGTGTGTTTGAATCATATAAGATCAAGCACATAGGTGATCGTTACAACGACGTACAGACAGCCATTAACAATATCACAGCCTTTAAACCACAACTCCAACAGAAGATTGATACCTTTGAGTCTATCACGCTCTCACAAGCAGAGCAAGAGTCATTTGCTCGTTTGTCTGTACCTTTACGATTTAACGAGCACTTGCAAGTAAATCACAAAGATTTACTGGTTCCACACCGAGAGGAAGATACCAAAGATGATCTATACACTACCCTTAACGTTATCCAAGAGAACTTATTGCGTGGCAATATCTCTGGAACCAATAAAGAGACAGGTCGTAAGTTTACCTCCCGTGAAATCACTAGTATTGGTAAAGACGTTGACGTTAACCAGGGCCTATGGGACATAGCCGAGCGTATCGCTTCCATCAAAGAGCCGTCACTGGCATTAGCAGCATAAGGAGAAATACTATGCAAAATTTAACACCATACACATCGCAACTAGAAAAAGATCTAATCGCCCTTCACAATGGAACAGCACAGAGTAAAGAGTGGTTCAAACAGAGTGTCATGAATGTCTTAGAAGCCCCTACCGTCTCATCGTATGAGAAGTCTGACCGTATCGCTGAAGTATTTGTCTCTCTCGATGTCAAGATAGACTACATCAAAGAGCAACAGCGTTTGCTTGCAAGTTTGAAAAAGCAGCTTGAACTCGCAAAGAGCTACGCCAAAGAAGAGACTGCTAATGCGCTGATCTCCCTTGGCGTTAAAAAGTTAGAGGGTTTGACTATCTCAAGCATCACAGCTACTAAGCCAACAGACAAGAGTGTCGCCAAACTAGAGATACTTAATGAAGATGAACTTATGAATCGTGGTTTCTTCAAAGTCGAGCTTGATAGAGAAGCAGTAGAACAAGCTTTACTGTCAGCTGATCAACGCCATGAGGTTGAAGAGTTCGCAGACATGACGATAGAACGTGTTCATAAGCCGGCCACCATTCGTATCAACAAACGTACGTCATTCGCTCAAGACGAGCCAACCACCATAGCAGCATAAGGAGGTAAACATTATGTTCAACGACAAACAAACACAAGTCCTGGCCTATGAGCTAGACAGCAGTAGAATCAAGAGCCGTCAAAAAGGTAATATCACCCTTTCATATTTGGAGGGGTTTGACATCATCGAGACAGCCAACAAGATCTTCGGTTATGGTAATTGGGACTACACCATTTCGAAACTAGAACAGGTGTCTCAAGAAGTCAACGCTAACCAAAACAATGTTATCTGTTACAAGGCAATCATTACTGTCACGGTCTATGATCTACATCATGCTAAACACGTTAGTAGGGAAGATGTAGGCTTTGGTACGGGTATTGCTAAAATACTAGCTGACGCGCATGAGAACGGTGCTAAAGAGGCTGTTACGGATGCTATCAAACGTACACTTAGAAGTTTTGGTAATCAATTTGGTAACAGTCTCTATGACAAGAGTCGCCAACATCAAAACGCTCCATCTCAACTCCCATCACAAACGCAACAGCAGTATCAACAGACACCACAGCAGACAGAACCACCTCAAAACACCAGTCAGTCCACTTACTCACCACAAGAGTACGCTTCACTGTTTAACCTTGGTCTACAGATAGTAGAACAGGGTAATGACATTGTGGTCATGGGACAAGACATATTTGCGAAAAAGGACTCGATAAAGGCTTGTGGATTCCGCTGGGACGGGGCAAGAAAGCTTTGGTACAAAACGCTACAACAGCCACAAGCAGCGTAGTTATGAACACATATATAAAGGATCAAAAATGTTAGGAAAATTAATAATTGGTGGTGTGACACTTGCCACTGTTGGCTACGGCATAAAAATCTATTGTGAAGAAGAAGGGTGCAGCCTCTTCGATGATGATGTGATATCTGATGAAAGGGCAGAGGAAGCATCACCACCAAGTACTCTACCTGAAGACGATACAGCGTTGAACTTCTATTACTACAAGGTCTCTTTATGGGAGTCATCGCTTGAGGAGGCAAAATCTCTTCTTAACCAATTGGAAAATTGCCCTTATAAAATCAAGCTAGACCAGGCAGTAGCAGAAGATACTATAGAAGGTTCCGTTGATGTTGCAAAGGTGACTAAGCGTATGAAACAATATGGGAAGTTACTTGCTAAGGCAGATCGTCTTCTCCGAGATGAGTTGTATGTGTTAAGGAACATCATTGAAGTGTCTAGCGACTACAGTGCGTTTACAGATGAGATGAAAGCTACTGTGGAGAGCGTATATGCGCTTTCTAACGTGATGGTACTGTTATGCCAAGAGCCTATCATGGCTGATGATGGTGTCAGTAAGTACTCTAAAGAACTACTGAAAAACCAAAGGGTCATTGTAAATGGTATCACGGCGACAAAGCAAGACGATCATGAGTAAGCTACTTCCACAGACTTCACTAAGTGACATCCCCGATTTATACGAGACAGAAGGTAGTAATGACCCTATATGCCGTGTTAAACTCTTCACTCCTGATAGTCAGTGGACGTGGTACATTATAGAACGCTCTAAAAGTGATGCCAATACTTGTTATGGGTATGTAGAAGGACTAGACAGCGAACTTGGGTATTTCAGTTTGTTGGAGCTAGAGCTTCTTCATGGTCCTCTTGGTTTAGCGATTGAGAGAGATTTGTCATTTAAGCCTATACCGTTTTCAGAGATACACAAGCAGATATGATAGATACGCTACAGCTACTGTGAAATCAGTAGTTGTAGGTTTTCTTTTTTGGTTATTACGTGTTTTGCTATAGGGATAATCATCCTTATGGAAGCTGAACGTCAAGCCGTTGCTAGAAATGTTGTCTATAAGCTGATGTTGATACAGATCAGCAATCCAGTTCTGCATGATTGTGTGGAGATGGTTGAGGCGTTTGATGGGTATGTTCAGGTTGTGTTAGTGTTGGAGGCTGATTTTGGGATTAGTCTGTTTGTGAGGGAAGGGATAATGGCACTTGTTCAGCTTTAAGGTTGAAGGTTTAGTTTTTAATTTTTAATGAATAAAATTCATTTTCATTTCATTCCTCTGTTGTAACATCTGAACTGTAATCAAAAAGGCTCAGCAATGTTAAAAAGAATCATTATCTTCACGCTCTTCACTTTACCAGTATTTGCAGCATCTGTGGCGGTGAGTGTTATTAAACCTGTAACAAGAACAATGCCTATTACCATAGAAGCCAATGGTGTCGTCACTTCAAAGAACAAAACTTTGATCACGTCACGGACAACCGGGATTATGCACGCTGCGGTAACTCAGAATGCCTTTGTTCATAAGAACGAGATCATCGCAAAGGTGAGCAACCCTCTACGTGATAAGAAGCTGCGTTTTTTTAAAAACAGACTGACTTTACAAAAAAAAGAGATGAAGATCGAGCAGAACAAGCTTGATACTGTTAAAAAGAAATACGACATGGGTGTCGGCTCAAAAGACAACTATTTGAGCGAAAAGTTGCTTGTTGAACAGCTAATAGGAACAAACAATACAACAAAACATGAATATCAGGCACTTCAGCTGGAGCAAAAAAATGAAACTGTCTATGCGCCTGATAATGGTGTGATCACAAACCTTCAAGCTGACAATACCTATCTCATCTATGGTTCTCCCATAGCCGATTTGCTCAATACAAATAATGACGTAAAGCTTTTTGTGGACACAGCCTATGCAAAACAGATCAAAAAAGGAATGAAGGTTCTACTTCAAAACAGCTACAAAGATTGCGAAGCAACTGTTGTTCATGTTCTTCAAAAAAGTACGCATAACCTTGTTGAAGTCATTGTTCAACCCAACATTAAACTTCCGCTTGATCTTAATATAGATGCGAAAATAGTGCTCAAAGACGTTAAAGGAACTTTAATCCCCAAAGAGGCGATTGTACTGGTTAACAACCATCCGGGTGTTTATGTCATCGACACAAAGAGCATAGCACATCTGCATTTCATCACAATAGAAAAAGACATGATAAGCAGTGCCCTAATCAAAGACACTTTTGCAAAAGACACAAAAATAGCACTGAAAAATGCCTATATGCTTCATGATAACCTGGAAGTGAGCGTGAAATAATGCAAGAGAAAAAAGGGTTTTATCTCTATATCCTAAAAAACAAACTGGCGATCATACTCATTATCACGCTCCTGGCCGCCATAGGCTATAAACTCTCGACAACGATACCCAAGGGAGTTCTGCCCAATATATTTTTCCCTCGTATCGAAGTGAGTATCGACAATGGGCATGCCCCGATATCACAGATGCTCTACTCAGTCACCAAGCCAAGTGAAGAGGCTTTAAAAACAGTGCAGGATGTCCAGAAGATCGTCTCATCCACCTCTGTCGGTACTACAGATATCAACATCTACTTTAACTGGAGTATAGACCCTTATTTGGCCTATCAGCTTGTTCAGGCCCGTATGGCGGACATTAAAAACTCTATAAGTTCTGATGCGACCGTAACCATCAAGCAAGCGACACCAAGCATGTACCCGGTTTCTATCTACACCATAGGTTCCAATGATATCAGCCGTTCCAAACTGACTGAAAAACTCTATTATGAGCTTAAACCCGTTATGCTCAGTATTGACGGTGTCTATGATATACAGATCAAATCACCCGCATGGAGTGAGTACAAGCTTGTACTTGACAGTAAAAAAGTAGCTGCTTACAAGCTCAATGTTGATGATGTCATTACCCAGCTTAAAGCCCAAAACAGTATAGACTTTTTAGGGCTCATAAACTCTAAACACACCCAATACGTACTCTCACTCAACCAAAAAAGAGACAATGCCAATGATCTGTTGGACCTTGACATTAAACTCGGCGATCATAAAAGCATCAAGCTCTCACATATTGCTCTTTTACTTGAAAGGCAGAACCCTGTCAAAGAGTTTAGCGCCTCAAGCAGGTATAAGAACAGTGTTGTGTTCGACCTGCTTCGTCAGCCAAATGCCAATGCCATCGATGTCCAAAATGCCTTTAATAAAAAAATAGATGCCCTTAATAAAAAACTTGCAAACGACGGCATTCATATCGAAAAGTACTATGATGGAACAGACTTTATCAAAAAAGCAGTAGGAAGTGTGATAGATGCTATCGCTTTAGGCTCATTTATTGCTGTACTGATCGTTTTTTTCTTTTTAAGAAAGTTCACACTCTCTTTGGCAGCACTTGTCATCATCCCAGTGACATTTTTCATCACCATGATCGGGATGAAGCTTATAGGGATCGATTTCAACATCTTTTCCCTTGGTGGAATGGTCGCTGCTCTTGGCGGGCTGATCGACCAGATGCTCATCGTCATAGAAAATATAGAACGTCATTATGAAAATGGCGAGAGTAGACAAGATGCCATCAGAAAAGGGGCCAAAGAGATCCTGCCCATTATGAGCATCGCAACCACACTTTCAGTTTTGATCTTTTTACCTCTTTTGCTTGTCAGTGGGATCGTTGGTGAGTTTTTTAAGCAGTTGGCAACAGTGTTGGTCATTACTTATATAGTCTCACAGATCATTGCAATCTTTTTGACACCTATTATCGCATATTTGGCCTTGCCCAAGTCAGCCAATAAGCATGAGGATTTTATGCAAAAATATATAGATGCCTATATCCATTTTCTGCGAAAGAGTTTTCAGTACTCATGGATATCGGTCCCTATTATTATAGTCTCTCTTGCAACATCAGTCTATCTTTATCTGCAGACTCCTTCAACATTTTTACCCGAATGGGATGAAGGTAATATTGTTGTAGACCTTGTTTTACCTACAGACATCACCCTGCAGCAGTCACAAGAGGAGTTTGAGCAGATTGGCAAGATCATCAGCAGTGTCGCGGATGTTGAAGGTTGGACAATGCGTATCGGTACAGGGCTTGGACGTCTGAATGTTCCCATAAACAATGGAGACTTTCTTGTAACACTCAAGCCACAGCACCAACGCAGCAGTTTTGAAGTGATAGATGAACTAAGAAGCAAAATCGAAGAGCAGATTCCCAACATCGTTGAACTGGGCCTTTCACAAGTCCTCGAAGACAGACTCGGAGATATCATGGGTGCAGAAGCACCTATTGCCGTCATGCTGTTTGGCTCCAACCCCGATGAACTGACGGGCGAAGGTTATAAACTGCAAAAAAAGTTAAAAGGTATTAAAGATGTAGAAGAGGTCAATGTTCTGACCTCTTATGCCTCTCCTGCTATCAACATCAAGGCAAAAAGTATCGCATATTCACGATACGGTATTGATGAAAAGATGATCAGGACACAGATACGTTCACTCTACTACGGAGAAGTTGTGGCTTCTGTTGCCAATGGGGAAAAACTCATCAATCTAAGAGTCATCATGAGCCGTCCGGATATTGATCCTATAGTATATCTTGAACATGAACTCAAGATCTATTCACCAACACTGCAGCAGAGAATACCTCTTTATGAACTCGCCGACATATCGTTTAAAAACAAAGTCGCGGAAGTAACGCACTATAACCTCTCTCCTGTTTGTGTTTTGGGCATAAGATTTAAAGGCAATGACATGAGCGGTGTTGTAAAAGAGATACAGCATACACTTGATCAGGCAGGTATTCCTGATGACATCACAACAGATATCAGCGGTTTTTACAAAGAACAGCAGCAGTCATTTCAGGAGATGGGCCTGGTCATACTTTTCGCGATCACTATCATCTTTATAGGTCTGTTGCTTAACTTCAGTTCACTTCGTATCGCATTTGCTATACTAATGGCATTGGTTCTGACCACGACAGGTGTACTCGGGGCGCTCTTTTTAACCGGAAAACCTCTCGATATCATGGCATTTATGGGGATACTTATTGTACTGAGCATTGTGATCAACAACAATGTACTCATCTTCGATTTCTATCAGATGAATCTTAAAAACCAAACCTGTGAAATAGAGCAACAGCTCGATGCTCTCGCTCTAAGAGCAAAGCCCATCCTTATGACTATGGTGTCCAACGCCTTGGCACTACTTCCTATCGCACTGGCGATTGGAACAGGGACACAGATTATTCAAGATCTTGCGATCGCTATTATGGGAGGTTTGCTTTTTGCTATTGTCATTAACCTTTACATCATTCCACTCTTTTTTCATTTTATAAGGATTCGATAGATGATACGCAGCTTCATTTTACTCTTATGTTTTTACACTTTTTCTTTTGCGAGTGCCTATAACGATGAGATGATAAAACAGATAAAGAACATCAAAGATCTAAATCAGACTTTTTCTTTTGCAGTTTATGGTGACAACAGAAGACGAAACGATATTCTCGCCTCGATCATAAAACGAATAGACAGTGATAAAGAGATACTCTTTTCCATCAATAACGGTGACCTTGTCTCTGCCGGTCTGCATAAGCAGTTTGAGGATTACCTCTCACGTATCAAAGTGTCAAAAAAATCAATCATAAGTGTTCTTGGAAACCATGGTATCGGTTTGTTTGAAAATGACAGCAGCTATAAAAGTGTGTTTGGAAAAACCTACTTTTCCTTTGCCTTTAAAAACAGTTACTTCATTATGCTCGATGATGCAGATGATGAGGGTATAGATGTCAAACAACTGTCGTGGCTTACGCAGGAGCTAAAGCGATCTCAACACTATACCTATAGATTTGTCTTTATGCATATACCGCTGTATGATCCTAGAGAAGGCAGCTATAAAGAAGGGCATAGCTTGGAAAACATGCAGCAGGCCAAACTGCTGAACAACATGTTTGACAGGTATCATGTAACGATGCTCTTTTGCTCACACATCCACACTTATTATCGCGGTATCTGGCATAAAACACCCTATATCATCTCAGGCGGGGCCGGTGCACCCTTGAAAAAAGACGGTTTTTTTCACTACATCAAAGTCACTGTAGATCCCAAAGAAGTAAAATATGAAGTTGTTAAAATAAAGGCACCCTAAAATGAAACCAAAATATTCTCTTAACAAAAACTTTTTTTATGCTATTGATGGGTGCAAAGAACTATGCAAAGAGCCGGCCTTTAAACTCGAAATTACCGCGTTTGTAATAGCGACTGTCATACTTGTGGTGTTGCCTTATCCTCTTTGGGCGAAATTGTTTATGTTTGCCTCGTTATTTATACCTCTGTTTGCGGAAGCTATC
>WGDB01000076.1 GCA_015493495.1 Helicobacteraceae bacterium
CCCTACAAGGGTGGAACTATAGACTTTTTGTTTGAACACGCCAACGCTATACCAAGAGCCTTAGACCAAGTCTATGATATAAATGGAGACCTGCAGTGGGGCAAGACCCTTTCCAAAAGTCTACATCACGCTTTTGAACGCTCTCGTGTCATCACCTTCGAGGTCTTTAACGACTGGATGCCAACTAACAACTGTTTTGTCACTGTTGACGAAGAGGAGAAAGACAAGTGGGAGATCCCAGTTGGTAAGATCCGTCTCTATGGGCATCCCCAGGACATCAAGGTCGGTGAGCATCTGGCATCTAAAGCCGTTAAAGTGTTGGAAGGTCTTGGTTGTGAAGAGATAACATCCAACATCTCCGCTGCACCACCGCCTAATCTGGTCGCCGGAGGATGCCGTTTTGGAGATGACCCCGACAGCTCTGTCTTGGATGCCAACTGCAAGGCACACGACCTTGACAACCTCTACGTCACCGATGCCAGCTTTATGCCGACAGGAGGCAGTGTCCCGTATACCTGGACCATCTATGCCAACAGTTTTAGGGTAGCAGACAAGATCCTGGAAAGGTTGGATCGAGATGTTTAATGCCATCAAAAACAGAGCCAAACAGATAGCTGAAGAGAGTAAAAAAGCTTTTTATGAAGGTCTTGACGAGACCCCAACGCCCAAAGAGGTCATAGAAGCGTATAAGGTTCTTGGTCTCTCTAAAGAGGCCTCTTTTGAAGAGGTCAAAAGCCAATTCAAGGCACTTTCCAAGCTCTATCACCCTGATACCAAGGTCAACAGTGACTCAGAACAGTTCATACGCATCAAAGAGGCTTATGATGTGTTAAAATTACATCATAAAAGCAGTAACTAATGTATTCATCTGTACATATATCAGATCAATATGGTGCTATTGACAATGTCATAGGTTTTTTTGTTTCTATGGGACCCATACAGTTTGTTGTCTACATAGTTTTTATAACACTTTTTGGGTACTACATCAATACAAAAAGAATAACAGAGAAAAAGAGAAAAAATGAGTAAAAAAGCAGTCTGTATTATGAGTGGCGGGATGGACTCTACTTTAGGGGCTTATCTTATGAAAGAACGTGGATATGAAGTGATCGCTGTTCACTTTAACTATGACCAACGTACTGAAAAGAAAGAGCGCGAAGCCTTTCATGCTATTGCCGATACACTTGGTGCTACCAACAAGTATGATCTGGATATAGGGTTCTTTAAAGAGCTTGGAGCCTCTGCCTTAACGGACAGAAGTATAGATGTTCCTGTTGATGGTGTGGAAGAGGGTGTTCCTGTTACCTATGTTCCTTTTCGAAACGGTATCTTTTTGAGTATGGCCGCAGCTATTTCTGAAAAAGAGGGTGCCGAGGTGATCTGTATCGGTGTGGTAGAAGAAGACAGCAGTGGGTATCCTGACTGTAGAGAAGCGTACATCACCTCTATGCAAGAGAGCATTAACCTTGGAACAAAAGAGAGTACAAACATCACCATCGAAATGCCTTTGGTACATCTTAAAAAGTCAGAGATCGTTTTAGAGTCACTTAAACACCATGTACCGCTTGCCTTGACCTGGAGCTGTTATCAAAACGAAGATAAAGCGTGCGGCGTCTGTGACAGTTGTCGTCTGCGCCTCAATGGTTTTGAGCAGGCAGGTGAAAAAGATCCACTTGACTACGCCATCGACTAAACACTATATAGATGACTATATAGTTTTGGAGTATTTATGAGTAACGAGGTGATACAACACCCTTTTGATGCTATTGTCAACAACCACTCCAAGATCTTAATACTTGGCTCTTTCCCAAGCCTCAAATCATGTGAGCAAAACTTCTACTACGCCCATCCGAGAAACCAGTTTTGGCCTATTATGGAACAACTGTTCAATGTGACACTTAAGAGCAATGACGAGCGCAGAGACTTTGCACTGCAGCACGGTATCGCGCTTTGGGATACCTACGGTGCATTGAGAAGAGAAGATGGAAACTCCAGTGATGCCAACCTCAAAGACCTAGAACCCAACGACTTTCATGCTTTTTTTAAAAAATATCCAAATATAAGACATCTCTTCTTTACGGGACGAAAAGCAGAGCAGGGATATAAAAAGTATTTCAGTGACATCGATCTGCCCGCCACCCTGCTGCCATCGACTTCTCCGGCCTATGCAGCGATGAAGTTCGAAGAGAAGCTCGAACACTATCGTGTCATCAGGAAAACACTTGAACACTAAAAGTTATAACTATAAAGGTTTTGACATCGTTCATACTGTCAAACCCCGTATGCGCAATATCTACCTGCGTATAGGGGATGATGGTGTGGTAAAGGTAAGCTCCGCAAGAGTTTCTCAAAAAAAGATCGAAGCACTTCTTGATGAAAAAGAGGCTTGGATCATAAAAGCTTTGCAGAAAGTCGCACAAAAGCCACAGGTCAAGCTGGGAGAAGAGATCCTCTACCTGGGAACATGCTGTAGGCTCGAAGATGACCCTCTTTTTCACAAACTCCATCAGAAGTGTCAAAAGGCCACGGACAAAGAGATCATCCTGCACTATCAAAACTTCTACAAAAAAGAGGCGCAGCACTATTTGAGTCAGGCCCTAGAAGAGTATGCTGACAGAATGGGCCTTCAACCCAAAGAGATGAAACTCAGACGCATGAAACGCCAATGGGGAAACTGCCGAAGCAACGGGGTCATCACCTTTAACATCCACCTTATGCAGGCACCAAAAGAGTGCATTGACTACGTCGTTGTCCACGAACTCGCCCACATGGTCCATATGAACCACTCCAAAGCTTTTCATGAACTGGTCAAGCAGTACTTGCCGCAGAGCCAGAAGAATAGGGCGCTTCTCAAGCGCTTTCATGCATCATTGTAGCTTAAGTGAGAAGCGCTATAATACGCCCAATGAGACCGCTGTAAATCCCTCTGAAAATGACTCAGGTATTACTCAGCGGTCTCTCTTATATCTAAAGGAACTATTAATGGAACAACTACCAAAATGCCCGGAGTGCGGCAGCGAATATACTTATGAAGACGGCGAGCTTTACGTCTGTCCAGAATGTGCACATGAGTGGAGTAAAAATGCGATTGAAGAAGAGGGACTAGTCGTAAGAGATGCTAACGGTAACCTTCTTCAAGATGGCGATATGGTCACAGTCATCAAAGACCTAAAAGTCAAAGGAAGCAGCGACGGTATCAAAGTAGGAACCAAGATCAAAGGCATCCGTCTTGTTGAAGGAAGTGATGGCCATAACATCGACTGTAAAGTTCCTGGTGTCGGTGCGATCAAACTCAAACAGGAATTTGTAAAAAAAGCGTAGTCTAAAAGCACTACCCGTTATGGGTAGTGCTCTCTTTCTCTCCCGAAGGACTGATAAACTGATCATTCAATCTCTGTATGCTGATTTTGCTGGTCTCTACCAGAGTATCAAGCGTACGTTTCTCTTTTTTACCCCAACTTTTCAGTGTAGGACTAAAGAGTGGACGCCACCATCTTGTATTGTGCTTGATAGCACGTTCCATGTCTGGATCACTTTCACTATACTTACTGGCGGCTCGGTTGGCCATAAACTTTCGCAATGAGAAGTGTGCATAAAGTGCGATTAACGTGCCTGCTCCGAACACTGAGGCGAGCAGGGTGGTAGATGAACTCACTACATTGGTCTGTAACTCCAAGGTGACGATGCCACCAATTAAGAGTGTACCTACAAACATATCACCCCAGACAACATTACGTGTCCAGATCTGTAACTCTTGCTGTAAGGTGACGAGTTTTTCATTTTTCAGATTTTTAGCGATGTCTTCTAAAGAGCGGACGATTCGGTAAGCACGCTCTGTGCCTACCTTCTCGATGCGGTCTAAAATACGCTGCATGTCAGTATCTTTTTTCTTTTTAAGACGATTTTTAACACTCTCATCATCAATATGAGCCATAGACTGCTCGTTAAAGATAGTATAGAAACTTCCCGAGATAAGGCCTTTTTGTGCCATGGCGCGCTGCCAGGCACCGATGACATCTTCAAGGTTATCTTCCTGTGCTGTTGTGTCGATCTGGTTAAGAATATACAGTACTTTGTCTGCGTCACTGTGTCCCATGGCTGTCTTGACAAGCTGGTCAAGTGTGTCACGCATAGCACCTGGTTCAGGGTGACGGGCATCAAAAAAGATGAGTACCAGGTCAGACATGTCGACGATGTGGTTGGTAAGCTTCAAGATGGTATCACGCTGACTGTCTGCATCAAAGCCCGGAGAGTCTATGAGTATCTTACCGCGTAGCGCTTCAGACTTGACTGTTTTTAGTTGTAAATACTGGTTGACACGGTCGCCTTCACCCTGCTGGACGTTGTTGACCTCTTCACTGACATTGTAGAAAGGAAAACGCGGATCAGCGTCAAGTGCCATACCGGGCAAGGTAACGGGCTCCGGACTTTTACCGTAACACAGTGCCGTAAACTTGTCATCGACGGCCTGGTTGCCGCTTGTCTGCACCTTCTGACCGATATAGTCGTTGATAAAAGTCGACTTACCGGCAGAAAATGTTCCCAAGACCGAGACAAGAGGCCACCACGAAATATGACTGGTATAACTCTCATCCGCATCCAGAAGACCACGCTTGTGGGCGATCTTGTCCAAAGCAACATAGTTGTCGATGATGTCGAGTAAAAGAGGGTTCTCTTCAGAGAGATGCTCTTTGAGTCTTTTATATCGTTCTTGTAATGTCATGGTTTGACCTTTTGTAGATATATGCAATTATAGCACTACTTTCTAAGCATATGGGCCTTAAACAAGCTCTACAAAAGACATTTCGCTTTATTTAGGTGACATGACAAACATGACCTGCTTTTGTATACTCTCTTGAGGTGTCACACACTCCAATATGGTCTCAAGTGATTTTTTCGGGAATCTATGATGCCATAGGACTTTAGTGTAATCACTTTTTTGAAAGATCGTGTCTAAGTGTTTCTCTCTTCGTACTTCCGCTACTATTTTCGTGGCTTGAATATTACGCTGGCATTTAATACTTGTTTATCATTGTAACGATGTCATGATAGAGCTCTAAAATATCTTTTTTCAAAGATTCATCGCACTCAAACATGTCTAATTGAACTTCAAGGTTAGGTGTAGCTATAAACACCTCCTTTTCTTTTTGATAGATACTGATGCGACACGGCATTAATATATTGAGTTCGGGTTGCGTGTTGAGCAGTTTTGCAGCAATAGCACCTTTACATAACTCAAATACTGAGGCATGTTCTTTGATCTCAAAACCACTTTTAGGTAAGTTCTGTGAAAATGGAAAATGTTTTTTCAACATAAGACCAAATACTTTTGCATCTCCTTCAATACGTTTTTCAATCTCTAAAGCGGAAGTTCTTGATCTGTGTGTGTAAATAAGCTGCATCTCTTATCCTTCTATTTTAATTGTATAGCTTGATGACTACTCTGCTAAACGCATCTCACCGAAGTTGTTAAAAATGCCATATCCAGCTTCCAACCAACCGTTGATCCCGCCTTTTAGGTAGGTGACATTTTTATAATGAAGGTCATCGCGCATCATTTTAGCAGCAAGCACTGCCCCTTTTCCTGAACGACAGTAGACTACAATGTAAGCATTTTTATCTTTCATTTCAGCACCTGCATTAAACTCTAACAGACCACGTGCTATCTCCACGTTTTCCATCCCTTCAATGTTGCCTTCAAGGCGCATATATGGCTCTCTAATGTCGAGCATGATGACATCATCTTCATTGTCTATCTTCTTTTTAAGTGCTTGTGGTGTGACCGCTTTGATCTCTTTTTTTGCCTGTGCTATCAGTGCTTGACTTATGGCATCTCCTGCCATAAGGGGCATACTAAAACCTAATCCTAAAAGTACTGTTACTGCTAATTTTTTGACATTCATCTGTTTTCCTTACATTTATTATTGTTGACTTGCTTTACAAGCACCTCTTTAGTAGTAACTGTTAAAAAGTTATGACCTTATCACTTTGGATTACCCAGTCTGCTAAAACCTGCATGGTTGAAGAGACCTCTTCATCAAAGTAGGGAGCATTTTTAAACAGTCCACAACGCGTATTACACGTACCACACACTTGAAGGGCAATACCTTCGTTGTACATTTTTTTTAACATCATCACCAGATCATAATCATAACTTTCCGGTTTAGTTGTCATATCACGCGCCAAATCGACAGCATCGTTCATTAAAAAAACATTGACCGCTTCTCCACTCTTAAAAAGTGTTTTAGCCAAACGCAGTGCGTTCCATGCCACATCTGTTCCATCATACGGTTGATGATTCAAAACAATTGTTGTCATTATACCTCCAATTATTTAGCTTATTAGCTAAATAGATTGTGAAGTCTATATTCTTTTTTCTTAATCTATTGTTAATTGTCTAAATGACTAAATAGGTAGAGATACGCTATAATTTTCAAAATATAGAAAGAGGTATGTTCATGTTAGATATGGATGATAAGATCAAGATCTTTAAAGCTTTAGGTAATGAGACCAGGTTTAAAATTTTTAAAAATATATTTACAGGCGGATATGCTTGTTCTATAGATAACACCCAACCCAAAGATGATATCATCGCTCAGGCGACCTGTGTTTCAAGTATCGCTGAACATTTTGATTTTGCTTTGCCAACGATCTCACGTCACCTAAAAGAGTTAAAAGATGCCAAGATCATCACCATGAAAAAGGTCAAGAACAAGATCTACATCGAACCTAATATCGAGACTATGAAAGAGATTTCAGAATGTTTCACAACACTGACAAATGAGTTTGAAACAGGTGTTGTCTACCAGTACGACAATACAAAATAAGAGCTTCTTTTAATCCTGCTACTCGGTGGGAACTTTTTTAACACCTATATAAATCAAACCTATTTAGCAATTTAAACAATTAACTTTCTTTTAAGATTTTCTAGCATACCATACGAACACTATTTAGCAAAATAGCTAAATTAATTCCATATCGGAATAAGGACGTTACATATGAAAATATCAACACTACTTCTCTCTGTTGCGCTGCTCGGTACGATGACCGTGGCACAGGCAGATATAAAAAAAGGGCAGAAGGCCTACCTCAAGCAGTGTAAAAAATGCCATGGAAACGGTACCAAGGGTGCTGCGATGAAGACTCAAGACGAATGGGCCGCTGCTTTTGCCAATGACAATGCCGGTTTCAAAGCATGGCACAAAGGTACCAAAGGTGAGAAGTATGCCAACGGTAAAAAACTCAAGAAGTACGCACCGCATCTAAAAGATTTCCTCTATGAATACGGTTCAAACTCTGGCAACGTGCCATCTTGTGGTTAAGGAGTAGATGATGAAAAAGATATTATTACTACTTTTCGTAACACTAAGTCTCTCTGCTGCCGATGTGAACTGGTTCCACTCTTACGCCAAGGCCAGTGAAACAGCCAAGACGAACAACAAACCGATGATGCTCTTTATGAACAAGCCGGGTTGTGGTGCATGTCAGTACATGAAAGACAATGTATTTACCAATGCACAGGTCATTGACTACTTGAACAAAAACTTTGTTGCTGTCTATCTGGACATCCATAAAAATGATGCGCCTAAAGATCTTCAAGTCAATGTCACACCTGTCTTTCACTTTCTTAAAAGTGATGGCAGTAAGTCTATAGAGACCCTTATGGGTGGCAAGGGTGTTAAAAAATTCTTACCGATGCTCCAAAAAGCACTCGCAGCAAGCCATTAAAAAACACTACTTAAAAACAAAGGGAGCAGGAACCGGATGAATAAAGTACTTTTTACACTGCTCCTCACCTCACTCTCAGTAAGTGCCTCTCAAAATGCTGAGATCACAGAAGAAGAGATAGATGCAGGGGCAGAACACCCCATTGCTGTACCTCCTGCCCTTGAACAGCACTCAGACTCCAAGTTTTATTTCAATGGTCACTATCGTGGACGTTTTGACATTTACAGCGGTATTAACAAAGTCGCATACGGTGATGCATCTATCGATGCTAAAGGTAAAGTAAGAGGGGAATCTGACGATACCATCTACCTACAGCAGATCATTGCCGGAGTCAGCTACCTTCCAACCGAGAACTGGGAGTTCAAAGCTTACATGTATGACTCACGATCATTGGGATCTTCTCTCGATGCCAACGATTTTGTCAAAAACCCGGGAACACCTGACGAATACACTATGAGCTATTACGACGACCATTTCGAGCTTTTTGAGACCTATCTCAGACGCCATGACTTTTTTCACAAAGATCTTACCTTTACACTCGGACGTCAGCAGCTCGGCTATGGTGACAGACGTATTTTCGGACCGGGAAAATGGGGTAACACCATGGGTTGGCTCTGGGATGCAGGACACCTCTCTTACAAACACGACAAAAACTTTGTGGATGTCTGGTACGGTCAGACCCGTGTTAAAGCACCGGATGACTTCAGTCTTATTGAAAACCATCGCTATCAGGGTTTTGGTCTCTACTCACACCTTGAACTGGGCAGTGTCAAGATAGAGCCCTTTGCTGCATGGCGCAACAACCTTTATCATGACGAGAAACCAGAACTAAACTACTACTATAGCGGTGCCCGCATCTATGACCTGACTCCTGGACTCATCTTCGATGCGACTCTGCTCAAGCAGGTGGGAAGTTACGGTGACGCTATTGTGGATGCCTATGCTTATGTTGCCAAAGGCGGTTACAGAGTTGCCAACAAGTACCAGCCGACCTTTACGGTAGGCTATGTCTATGCCTCAGGTGATGATGATCCCAACGACAACAGAGTAGAGACCTTTTCCGCACCCTTTGGTGCCAATGACGGTCTGCATTATGGGCGGATGGATGTCATGGTCTGGGCAAACATGCACGACATACAGGCCAAGTTCTCTGTCTTGCCTCTACCCAAGTTGAAGATGCAGTTTGAGTACCACCACTTCAACCTCGCCAATGCCAATGACAAATGGTACTTTTTCGGCTACAAGAACAAACCGGGCAACAGTTACACCCATATTGGTGATGAGTATGACATGATCATCAAATACCCTGCAACCAAGTCGTTGGACCTTCTGGCTATTGGAGCCTACCTTAATGCCGGAGACTTTATAACCAAAAACGACATTGCACAGAACGATGCTTCCAAGATCTTTTTACAGTTTATGTATAAGTTCTCTATTCATTAGAGGTAACTAAAGGGCACCTCTCAAGTTTATGATCTCATTCAACTGCTGTAAACAATCCATTATTTTCAACTACTTAAACAATAATCTTTATTGTTTACTAAATATTATCCTTATAGTACTATAATTTTAACATATCATTCACATAAGGATTTTATATGGCATGTGATACTCCCGTAGAAGCTAAAGAAGTTGTCCCTGAGAATGAGACTGAGAACACCACAACAACAAAAGGAAATATTATGAGTTCATCATTAGTTATGAGAAAAGCACCCGAGTTTACCATGGAAGCATACGACGCTAAAAGTGGTCACTATACCACTGTTCAAAGTGATGACTATAAAGGTAAATGGCACGTAGTCTGCTTCTATCCTGCCGACTTTACTTTTGTCTGTCCGACTGAGATCGCCGCGATGAACGCGAAGTATGATGAGTTTCAGGCGATGGGTGTCGACATATTGGCAGTCTCGACAGATACCAAGTTCTCTCACAAAAGGTTTGTTGAAACGGAACCACTTTTAAAAGGTCTTCAACTGACCATAGGTGCAGACCATACAGGCGTAGTCAGCCGTGCATTTGGTGTTATGATAGAAGACGAAGGCATCGCCCTTCGTGGAAGATTTCTTATCAACCCGGAAGGTGTTGTAGTCGCACAAGAAGTCCAGGCGCCATCAGTAGGAAGAAATGTCAACGAATTTCTCAGACAGGTAGAAGCATGGCAGCATGCAACTAAAACCGGTGAGGTCTGTCCTGCAGGCTGGAGACCAGGTAAAAAGACACTTCCTGTTAACACCGATGTCGAGCAGATGACAGGCAGGGTTGGTGATTACATAACTATTGAAGAGATCTTAAGCTAATTTCATAAACCTGTCATAGAGGCTTAGTCCTTTATCAGTCCACCGCGGTTGTAACGGCTCGATGGGTTCCAGAGCAGCCAGCCGCTGCAGTTGGTGTCATCTGCTGCGCGGATCTGCTCTTTGATCTCGAAGTCATTGTAGTGCTTACGGGAAAATGCATAGTCTTTGAAGTACTGTAGCCAGGGACGCAGACGTACCGGCTCTACTGTCTCCTCCATCTTTAGCAGTGTCGCCTTGACAATACGGTAAGGCTCTTGAGCAGGGTCTTTGATCCCTAAAACACCACTGTTAAAACCGGAAGGGTAAAGCATCGGAGATATATAGTCTGCATGTTTTTCTAAAACTTCAGTTTTGTGACCAATATTGGTATCTGACTTGGTGTCCCATGCCACATAACCATAAGTGTCTACTGATAAAAATGTACCATACGGTCGCAAACGATGAGAAGCTTTATTAATAAAGTGACCAATAGCCTTTAGACGATTTTCTTGGTTGTTCTCTTGAGAAAAGACCAGATGTGCCTTGGCAGGAAAACGTACATAGTCAAAGTTGATCTCATCAAAACCCTTTTGAGCTGCATCAACCGCAATCGAGATGATGTAGTCTTGGGCATCAGAATTAAAAGGGTCTACCCAGGCCATCTTCGCTGCATTACGCCACAAAGTACCATCAGGATTCAAAACAGCACGATCTGGATGGTTTTTAGCACTTAATTCATCTTTAAAACAGACAACACGCGCGATGGTATAGATATGTTTTTCTTTAAGAGACTTCATGTAGGAGTCTATGTCTTTTATGGTCCGGTTATAGTGCGCATCCATAGC
>WGDB01000077.1 GCA_015493495.1 Helicobacteraceae bacterium
ACCTGCTTTTGAATAATCTTGAGGGTTGCTGCATCATCTAGTTCTATACGCTCATCAACTTCTACTTGTTTAAATGCTGATGTAAGAAGTCTAAGAGCATCTCTACGTAAGGTGTCTTTGGCTTTCATAGCCTCTTTGACTTCATTTTTGATTTTGTCTTTTAATAACATATAGTTTCCTTTTTTTGGTGTAGACATTATAGTAGAGATAGAGTAATAACTGGCAAAGAGAAGGGTGTGAAACAGAGTGTGGAAGAAAGAACGCTGAAAAGCGTTCTATAGGGAGGTCTAATAGTCGACAGCTACTTTATAAGTAGGGTCATCTTCTTCAAAAGTACAGTGAGGGCCTGCATTTTTCATAAGGGATTTACAGTCCGTACTGAGGTGACGAAGGGTGAGGTTTTTACCAGCTTCTTCATACTTCTTAGTAATGCTGTCCACGGCTTCAACACCTGAAGAGTCCATGACACGGGCACTCTTAAAGTCAATGACTACGCGTGGTGGATCTTGGTCTATGTCAAAGTTATCCATAAAGCTCTGGATAGAACCAAAGAAGAGGGGACCATCCAGCTCATACACCTTTGTACCATCAGGCTCGACACTTGTTCTAGCGATGATACGTGCATGTTTCCAGGCAAAAACAAGAGCAGAGATGATAACACCAGAGATAACCGCGATAGCAAGGTCAGCAAAGATAGTGATGACGGTGACAACGACCATCACAAAAGCATCACTTTTAGGCATATATTTCAAGTGACTGCCACTACTCCACTCAAAGGTTCCGATACTCACCATAAACATAATACCAACAAGAACAGCAACAGGAATGATGTTAAGAAGGTCTGTAAGGGTCGCTACAAGAAGCATAAGGCCGATAGCTGCCGTCACGCCAGAAAGACGTCCCAAACCACCAGAAGTGTAGTTGATAATAGACTGACCGATCATCGCACAACCGGGCATACCACCAAAAAGACCACAGGCAATATTACCTGTACCCTGGGCGATACACTCCTTATTTCCAGAACCACGTGTACCACTCATCTCATCTAAAACCGAGAGGGTAAGTAGAGACTCTATAAGGCCTACCAATGCAACAATAACGGCGTAAGGCAGTACTATGACAATAGCATCGAGACTCAAGAGTGTGTCAGGGATGTGAAAACTTGGTAGGTGACCTTTAAACTGACTAAGATCTGTCAGGCTTCCAACAGTGATGGTATCAATGTTTCCAAAGTAGACAACAATAGTCAGGGCAATAATCGCGACAAGACCGGCAGGTATCGCCTTGGAAAATTTAGGAAGAAAATACATAATAGCCATCGTGATGAAGACCAGAACATACATCATATAACCTTGGCCGTCAAAGAACTTGAACTGTGCCATAGCGATAACAATGGCAAGACCATTTACAAAACCATACATAGCAGGTTGCGGAACAAGACGGATAAACTTACCGAGTTTGGCAAGACCTGCACCTATTTGTAACATACCGGCCATGATAGCGGTGAGGGTGATGTATTGCAAGATGGTGAAGGCAAGATCATCACCTCCCATCCCCTGTACAGTGTACATAGCGTTTACTTTAAGTGAAAGTCCCACAAGAACAACTGCAACAGCGCCAGTAGCCCCAGAGATCATTCCCGGTTTACCTCCGATAAGTGCTGTAATGAGACCTAATATAAAGGCAGTGTAAAGTCCGACAATAGGGCTGACATCAGCGATAAATGAGAAGGCGATAGCTTCAGGAACGAGGGCAACAGCAACGACAAGTCCTGAAAGGATGTCGTTTTTGATGTTGGAGTTTTTATAGTTTGAGATGTTAAACAAATCTATCCTTGTAGTGAGTCAAGTTGATCTTTGATCTTGACCTGCTTCTCTTGTGCATCAGCTAATGCTGCTTTGTTAGTCTCGATGACTTCTGCAGGTGCATTGGCCACAAAACGTTCGTTGTTCAACATACCGTTGAGTTTTGCTATCTCTTTGTCGAGTTTTTCACTCTGTTTACTAAGACGGGCGATAATCGGTGCCAGGTCGATAGAACCTGTTGGGATGTAGACTTCAACATATTCACTCACATCACTGACAGAATTTTCTATTTTTGTGTCGGTGAACTTAAGATCTTCAACTTTTGCGAGACGGGCGATAAATGGCCCCATAAGGTCTTTTGCATCCAGGTCAGTCTTGACATAAGCTTCGGCGATCTTCTGGTTCCCCATGTCCACCAAAGTCTTAGCACGACGTACAGCAACGATGGCATCCATGATGATCTCAAACTCTTTCTCTATCGCCTCATCGCGTGGCGCAACTTCAGGGTAGGCCGCGATCATAATCGATTCGCCTGTCTCAAGAGAGGTACCTGAAAGTTCATGGTAGAGGTGTTCGGTCATAAATGGCATAAATGGGTGAAGCAGTTTCATAGACTCTTTAAAAATGGCGCCAAGTTCAGGAACACTCTCTTTAGAGACCTTCGAAAGCTCGATACCCCAGTCACAAAACTCGTTCCATAAAAAGCGGTAAAGTGTTGTTGCCGCATCATTGAAACGGTACTCATCGATAAAGTCACGGGTCTCTGCTACTGCTACGTTGTAACGACTTAACATGTAACGACCCAGTGGTGTCTCGACTTTGATATCAGCGAGGTCATCAAAGGTCTCTACATTCATCTGTAAAAACTTTGAGGCATTGTAGAGTTTGTTAGTAAAGTTACGAGATTGCTCAAGTTTTTCGTTACTCATACGGATGTCACGACCCTGCGCTGCAGAGATAGCAAGTGTGAAACGCAGAGCATCTGCACTATACTTCTCTACCATGTCAAGTGGATCGATGACATTGCCCTTGGACTTGCTCATCTTTTGACCATGTTCGTCACGAACGAGGGCATGAAGATAGATGTCGTTGAACGGCAGCTCTTTCATAAAGGTCTCACCCATCATCATCATTCTTGCCACCCAGAAAAAGAGGATGTCAAAACCGGTGATCAACAGTGAGTTAGGATAGAAATCTTTAAGGTCCTGGTTTTCAAAAGTTCTGTCCATTTCGGTGTCGCCATTGCCCCAGCCTAGAGTAGAAAAAGGCCAAAGTGCAGATGAGAACCATGTGTCAAGAACATCAGGATCCTGAGTCAAGTTTTTAGAAGCACATTTTGGACAGCTCTCAGGTGCATCTTCTTGTGAGGCAAACTCGTGGTCACAGTCGTCACAATAGAAGACAGGGATACGGTGTCCCCACCAGAGTTGACGGGAGATACACCAGTCACGAAGGTCGCCCATCCAAGCGTTGTACGAGTTGATCCAGTGTGGTGGGTAGAAAGTAGCTTCACCCTCATTGGTCTTCTCTATAGACTGTTTTGCTACTTCACTGCGTACAAACCACTGCTTAGAGATGTAAGGTTCAACAATGTTTTTACAACGGTAACAGTGACCCACCTGATGTTGGTGGTCTTCGATTTTAACAACGAAGCCTTCCTCTTTCAGACGCTGTACGATGTAGTCACGGGCTTCCATACGCTCCATGCCAGCAAACTCGCCTGCATGCTCGTTGAGGATCCCTTTTTCATCAAAGACAGTGATAAACTCAAGATCGTGACGTTTACCTACCTCGTAGTCATTTTGATCGTGCGCTGGGGTTACTTTTACCAGACCTGTTCCAAACTCCATATCCACATGGCTGTCAGCAATGATCTTGATCTCTCTGTCGATCAATGGAAGTTTGACCATCTTACCAATAAGGTTTTGGTAACGCTCATCATCAGGATGCACCATAACAGCAGTGTCACCAAAATAGGTCTCTGGACGGGTGGTTGCTACGGTAATGTTACCTGAACCATCAGCCAGTGGATAGTTGATGTGATAAAATTTCCCCATATGGTCTTCATGTTCTACTTCAATGTCAGAAAGGGCACCATCATGGGTACACCAGTTGACCATGTAGTTGCCGCGAACGATAAGCCCTTCGTTGTAAAGATGTACAAAAGACTCTTTCACCGAGTTCTTAAGTCCTGCATCCATGGTAAAACGCTCACGACTCCAGGCAGGAGAGACACCCATCTTACGAAGTTGTCCAACCATGATCCCGCCGGATTCCTCTTTCCAAGCCCAAACACGCTCTAAAAACTTCTCGCGTCCGAGCTCCTCTTTAGTGATACCCTCTGCAAGCAGTTGCTTTTCTACAACATTTTGTGTTGCGATACCTGCGTGGTCAGTACCTGGCTGCCATAGTGTTTTATAGCCATCCATACGCTTGTAACGTGTAATGATGTCCTGGAGTGTAAAGGTCAGTGCGTGACCGATATGAAGACGTCCTGTGACGTTGGGTGGTGGCATCATAATAGAGAAGTTTTTGTTCTCTTTTTGGATGGCTTTGTTAGAGTCTACCTCAAAGTAGCCACGCTCTTCACAGATCTTGTAATAGTTGTCTTCAACGACCTTTGGATCGTATGTCGTTGCTTTTTTTGTTGCTTCAGCCATAAGGTGACCTTCATAAAAATTTAGGCGAATTATAGCTAAATGGAGGTAATATTCGGCTAAATATTTGCCATGCAAATTCTCTAAATTTTCTCTTGTTACCAAGAGCTATTAACCAAGCTACCTAAGGACTCTATTTGCCTCTTTCGCGTTTAAATGATGACCAGTATAAAGCAGCAACTGCACCTTATGGTGAGAACCTTATCATCGCTTCTGCCGGAACGGGTAAGACCTCTACCATTGTTGGAAGAATAGGCCACCTGTTAAACAATGGTGTCAAGCCTGAAGAGATTCTTCTGTTGACTTTTACCAACAAAGCAGCAGCAGAGATGGTCGAGCGTGTGGCACAGTACTTCGGAAAGCAGACAGCAGGCAAGATCGATGCGGGGACCTTTCACGCGATTAGCTACCGTTGGTTAAAACGATTTAATGGAAAAGTGGTACTTAAACAGCAGCGTGAGCTTAAAACCCTGTTTCGCAGTGTCTTTGAAAAACGCTCTTTTTCTCATCTCAGCACCGACAGTGAACCTTATGGTGCCAACTACCTCTATGATCTCTACTCATTTTTTCAAAATACAGAGATGTTAGAAGACTTTGAGACCTGGATCACCAAAAAACAGCCTGACCACCGTATTTACGCACTGATCTACTCAGATGTTATTGATGAGTTTGAAGAGTTGAAATTGCAATATGGATTTTTAAACTTTAATGATCTGCTGATACAGATGCGTAACATCGCAAAAGAGAAAGAGTTGGGGTACAAAGAGGTGCTTATAGATGAGTACCAAGATACAAATGCACTGCAAGGCTCTTTAGTAGAAGCGATGCGACCGCCATCACTTTTTTGTGTGGGGGATTATGATCAGAGTATTTATGCATTTAATGGCGCAGACATTGGTATCATAGGCTCTTTTACAAAGAAGTTTGAAAATGCAGAGGTGCATACGCTGCGTAAAAATTACCGCTCTACTGTGCCTATTCTCTCATTGGCAAACAGAGTGATCTCTCATAATGAACGTATTTATCCTAAAGAGCTGGAAGTGACCCGTCAAGGTGAAGCCCAGAGTCCTAAGTTATTGGTTTATGATGAACTGTTTGATCAGTATCATGCTATTACCGAGATGATCAAAAAGACAGCGACGCCCCATGAAGAGATCGCTGTGATCTTTCGAAACAACTCTACAGCAGATGGTATTGAAGCAGCGATGAGAGAGCAGGGTGTAGCGTGTCGTCGTAGAGGTGGCACAAGCTTTTTTGATGCTAAAGAGATCAAAGCTATATTAGATATCTACACCTTGATGGTCAATGAAAATGATATGATGGCATTTATCCATCTTTTTGAATTTGCTAAAGGGATAGGAAGTGCAATAGCAAAAGAACTTTTTATCGCCTTACAAAATGTAGGTTCCGGGTCACTACTGTATGGTGTTTTCTCTCCCGATACCAGTATTTCAAACCCTTTTGAAAAACGTAAGTTAAATCAGCAACTTGGTCTTTTTGATGACTTTTTAGAGTTGGGTTCAGCAGGACGTTTTGGTGCTTTGGGATTTGATGCGAAGTTTTTGAAAAACCCTGTATTAAAACATCCTAAGTTGACCAAAGATGGGGCCAAATTCCTTTTCAATTTTACACAACTATTGCGTTCTATTCACGGATTGAAACAGCCCAAGACTATTGTGACTAAGATTAGAACATCTGAGTTTTATCATGGCATTGTTGATGTACTGAGCAGTAAACGTGCTGTCCTTGCAGATGGGACCATTGATGAGAAGCAGAAAAAAGAGTCCACAGAACGTATCCATAATAAGTCTCAGATACTGGTTGAGTTAACCCGTCCTTACAGCGAGCATGAACGTTTTTTAAATGCTATGATACTAGGCTCTCAAGATCTGACGCAAGGTGAGGGTGTTCACCTGCTCAGTATTCACGCCTCAAAAGGCTTAGAATATAAAGAGGTCTATGTTATAGACTTGATGGATGGACGTTTTCCAAACCGTAAACTGATGGTACGTGGGGGGAGCCTGGATGAAGAGCGTAGACTCTTTTACGTCTCTGTTACTCGGGCAAAAGATATTTTATATCTGAGTTTTGCCAAATATGACAAGATTAAAAAAAGTGACTTTGTAGCTTCGCAGTTTTTATATGAAGCGGGGATGATGCAAGAGGATGAAGCCTATCAAAAGATGTTAAAGGTTGAAGAGAAACGTAAAGAGAAGTTAGAAGCTCAAAAGGCGGAACAAGCACTTTTAGAGTAGAAATATTAATCTATTTAAATAATAGGTTATTTTAAAAAAGACGTGAGAAGGAGTGATTACTCCCTCTTTTATCTTCCTTGAGCAGCATCTCCAAGACTCCACATTGGTAAGAAGATACCCAGTGCCAGAAGTAAAACAAGACCGGCAATAACACCCAACATAATAGGCTCAATAGCTTCTGCCAAACCATCGATAATAGCATCGAATCGCATTTTATAGTACTCTGTTACCTTATCGAGCATGGCATCAAGCTGACCAGATGATTCACCTGCCTTGACCATCTGTATAACCATGTTTTCAAAAAGTCCTGTCTCTTCAAGGCCCTCTTTAAGACTGCCTCCCTTTTCAACAGTCGCAAGGATTAGACCAAACTTCTTTTTCATTGGCAAGTTGTCCGTCATATTAATAGCGGTCTCAAGAGCCTCAGAAATTGGAATACCTGAACGTACCAATTCAGAGAAGACCAGAGTGAATCGGCTTAAAGAAGAGTATAAAATAATCCCTTTAATGATTTTGGTACGAAGTAAAAGTTGATGAAACCTATATCTGAATTCCATGTTATTGTCGACCATGTATTTGATACTTAAATAAATAGTAACAACACCTGCTAGTACATAGAGACCGTACTGTGTCAAGGCATCAGACAAAAATAGAAGGATCAATGTAGGTAGTGGTAACTCTGCACCCAAAGAGGCAAAGATACTTTTAAACTGAGGAACAACAAAACTTAGTAGAATAGTAAAGGCCACTGCCATAGCTATCATAACATTACGAGGATAGGCCATTGCTTTTTTAAATTTGATCACGTTTTTACGGATCTCTTCGAGCATATCACCCAAGTTGTTCAGAGCTTCTGCCATGTTACCAGTTTTCTCACCCAGATCGATCATGGCTAGGGTAAGTCCACCTACTTGAGAACGGTAGGTATCCATAGACTTATAGAAACTTGAACCCGCATTAATATCTTCGGCACAGTTACTAAGAATATCTTTAAGGGTGGGATCGTCTGTTGCTTCTGCAAGATCCGAGAGAGACTGATGCAGAGAGATACCGGCATTGGTCATTACAGCAAGTTGTTGTATAGCTGCGATCAAGGCATCGGGTTTAAGTTTTTTCTTTTTAGCATTTTTAAAGATGTTGTCTTTAAACTGCGCAAATTGGTCTTCAAGCGGTGCAGAAGTTTCATCAAGTTTGACCAAGATACCGGAGTATTTGGCTTTGGCCATATAGTGAGCCTCTTTCTTGCTCTCTGCATAAAAGTTGTGCTCAGTCTTTTTACCACGCGCCAATACGGTAGCTGTAAAGTGTTTCATGATTTTACCACCCTTAAGATCTCTTCTAAGGTTGTTACGCCGCTAGCAACCTTCTTCATTCCATTAACAAACATAGGTTCAAAGCCCTCTTTAAGTGCCTGTTCTATCATAGCATCTTTTGAAGCACTTTGGGCGATCATACTCGAAAGTGTCTCAGAAATAGGTAATACTTCTGAGATCATCTCTCGTCCTGTATAACCTGCACCGTTACACTCTTTACAACCGGCCCCTTTATAAAAAATGGTATCGTCTGGAAAGTATTGTTTATAAGGTGCTAAGACAGAAGCTGGAAGCTGCTCTTCAACTTTGCAGGCTGGACAGATCTTACGGATAAGACGTTGTGCCTGAATAGCGACAACTGAGCCACTGATAAGGTAAGGCTCTATCCCCATATCGACCATACGAGGAATGGAACTGACGGCATCGTTGGTGTGCAGGGTAGAGATAACCAAGTGACCGGTCAGTGCTGCTTTAATAGCAATCTCCAGTGTCTCTTGGTCACGGATCTCACCGATCATGATCTTGTCGGGATCCTGACGAAGGATAGAGCGGAGAGCATCAGCGAAGCTAAGTCCAACGCTGGCCTTAACCTGAACCTGTTGAATCAAGTTCATACGGTACTCTACAGGGTCTTCGACGGTAATGACTTTCTCTTCAACACTTCTCAGTTCATTTAGTGCACCATAAAGTGTCGTGGTCTTACCTGAACCGGTAGGACCGGTTACCAAGATAATACCGTAAGGTGTCATCAGAGCTTTGTGAAGCTTTTTGTATCCGGCCTCATCCATACCTGCATCTTCAAGTTTGACCAAGGCTTTCTCTTTGTCGAGTACACGCATAACGATAGACTCACCATACATAATTGGCAGTGTAGAGAAACGGAAGTCATACTCACGTCCACCAACTGGTGTAGAAAAACGTCCATCTTGAGGTTTGCGTTTTTCAGCAATATCCAAGTTGGCAAGGATCTTCAGTCTTGAGGCAAGCGGCGGGTAGATGTCTTTGTCGAAGATAAAGACTTCAGAGAGTTTGCCATCAATTCTGGCACGGACCGTACAGTTATTCTCTGTAGGTTCAATGTGAATATCACTTGCACGTGCTTTAATACAAGCTTTTAAGATGACTTCGATGAGTTGCAAGATAGAAGAAGCTTCAGCAGCATCTTTGGTCTGTTCTCTACCTATGGAGTTTAACTCGTTACGAATGTTGATCACAAGCTCTTTGACACTGTCTTTAAGTTCAACTTTAAAAAGATAAGCCTGGATCTGCTTTTCAGTTGCTACGGCAATATCTATAGGTTTTCTAGGGAAGAGTCGTTGAATGGCCTCTTGTGCTTCGATATTAAGAGGATCTAAAAAAGCAATAGTGACAGAGAGGTCGTTCTCTTTAATAGGGAGGGCATTGAAACGTTTGAGCTGTGAAAGAGGTATGCGGTCTGTTAATCTATAGTCCATGTCGATCGAATCTAGATCTAAAAATTGGAAGTCCATCACTTCTGCAAGGTGCTGCATCACCGATTGCGCATCTAAAAAATGGTATTGTTTAATGATTGATATATCATATTGCCCAGAGCGTATCTGCTCAACTACAAATCTTTTGACAAAGTTGACAGAGACTGCACCGACTTTAGTCAATGTCTCAAGCAGAGTATCGTTATCTACACCTGCCCGTTGAAGTCTGTCGATTTGCTCTTTAGAGATATGACCTTGGGCTAATAAATCGGTGGTGATTCTATCCATAATAACTCCTACCAGTAGATATGACGTTTTGTCATCTGCTTGTTTTGATACTCTTCTATGATCATTTTAGGAGAAGGACCACTTTTGGTGACATAAAGACGGTACATCTTAGTAGGGTCCTTCGGGTCTTTGTAATTGTAACGACGTTTTTGTTTAGATCCGCTGTCATGTGTGTAAAGATCAAAAACTGTAGACAAGACATACTCTGTAGTTGGGAGTCTTACAGGTTTAAGGTCGTATTGATCGCTTAAGGCATGTATCAATAGCTTTTTCTGCATTAAAATTACCGAAAAGTAGGCAGCATTTGCACGAGACTCAGGTGTTGCCTTGAGTGCGACAATAGGAAGTGCCAATTTGTCAATACGATCAGCGTTAAGACAAGAAAATGCATAGATAGAGAGCAACTCTTCATCTGTAATATTCTGACGTAATATATTTTCGTCTGTTTTACAAACCTCTTGAAATTTCTCTGCCTGATAGAGTTTAAAAGTATCTGTCTTTAAATCTGCTAAGAGAAGCAGGGGAGTTAAAGAGAGTAGAGCAATTAGTCTTTTCATTTGAATGTTCCTTTTTTTATCTCAGTTAGCAGGGCCTTAGCTTTTATAGAACGAGATTTTTTATAATAACTGTTCAGCTTGTTAACTGCTTTGTCTTTTCTTCCTAGTTTTACTAAGGATTTAGCGTACAGTATGACACCGTCTTCAATCTTAGGGTTTAGCTTAAGGGTCTCTCTCGCATATTTATAGGATTGCGTATAGTCGCCTTTTCCATAATATTTATTAGCAATAAAGAGACTTAGTGCCGGCTTCTTCTTTCGATTGAAACGTTTAATAACCCCTTTTAATTCATCATCAGAAGTCTGAACATGACCGACCTTCACCTCTTCTTGAGCTTGTTTGAGCACCGCCGTATTATGGGCGTCTAAGACTACCACTTTAGTTATCTCTTTTTTAGGTGCTATAGGTTTAGTAGCAGCACTTTTTTTAGCAGCATGTCTTTTGGCAGCAAGGATTTTGGCTTTTCGACGTTTTAGAGCTTCTTTTTTACGTTGTGCTGCCTCTCTTCTTTTGAGTGCAAGTTCACGTGCACTTTGAGCGGCTTGTGTCTGTCGTTCTAACCGTTCTTGCTCTAGTTGAGCACTCAGAATCTCCCCTTTGACAATAGAAGTAAAGACAAATGAAGGCTGTAAGATATTTTGTGGAATATCTATTTTTTTGGTAACTGTAGCAACTTCTCTCTTTGACGTAACAGTTTTTGTTTGAACGACTTTCGTAGTAACAGAGGGCTTTTTTGTTGAGAGCGTTATTGTCTTGTCTACACTGCTCTGTAAGATGTCTGTAGCTAGATAGAAATAGCCAGAAACACCGGCAAGCACGGATATAAAAACGGCAGCACCAACATAACGCGGTAACATCTTTTTAAAGTGGTATTTAGACCATCTCTTTTCTAATTCAGGGACATCAAGCATCAATAAATCCTGTGTGTATAGCAGCCATCTCTATAAGTTTGGTAGGAATAGCATCAAATTTTACGGCTGATGGGTTATTGTCTTCATACCAACTACAGATTTCAAAAAGTCCATAAAGCAACTTGTTTGTATCACGATAGTTTCCATTTGTAAATTGGTGTATCGTTTTAACTGCCTTGTCGCTAAACATATTGGCAAGATCAAAAAAGTTAGCACGTAACAACTTCTTTTGTATATAGATCGTTAATTCAGAGGGAAGGGCATTTTGTAACTCTTGACTCTCCCATATACGTGTTTGAAAGTGCTCTTTTGCGATCAAGTCCTCTTTTTGTGTTTTATGAAGTGCAAAAATAAACTTCACTTTTCTAGAATCAGAGATCAGTCTAATCTTTTCCATCAAGGATTCAGAATAAAGTTGGGCCTCATCCAAGATAACCACTGGTGTTACCTCCACCTCAAAATGGTTAGCAAGTTCCATGAACTGTGTAAAATTCAGATGCTCGTTGGTATTGAAGCGAAAGATCTCATATGCAAGTACTTTGAAAAACTCTATCTCGTCTATAATAGGTGTTTGAATATAGACGACCTTCTGCTTAGGTGAGAGCTCTTTGTACAGCTTGTTAAGCATCATACTTTTACCCGTTCCAGGTTTACCAAAAACAAGGATCATCTTAAGTGGTTTTTGAATAGCCTCTTTTAAGGCGTGATAGATGGCAACACTACGGTCTAATTGAACGTAGTCTTTTGAGTCAACAATATCCTGAAAGACCTCTTTTGAATTGTGAAATACTTTAGAGCTCTTCATCAGCCTCTTTACTTTCTAACGTGACATCATCTTCAGCAGTGACATTATCATCTTCGCTAAATGTAGCTTTGAGTCCCGCTTCCTCTTTAGTTACAGAAGTGTATCCAAGGTCTGCAATGGTAAGTGTATTACCTTCAGGCTTAATGATGTGTGGTTCAATAACTATAACAAGTTCTTCCACATTTCTTACTTTTTCTTCATATTTAAAGAAATAACCAAGACCTGGTATGTCTCCTAAAAGAGGTACTTTGTTGGTCTTAAAGTTTTCCCGTGAACCAATAAGTCCACCTAGGATGATGCGGTTACCATCTTTAACGGTGACCACTGCAGAGAGTTGACGACGGTCAAGGTCAGGCGGCATAGTACGGTTTTCTTGATCCGCTGTATCACTAGAGATCGGCACACGTGTCTGACTTAAAGATGGATTCACCTTAAGCGTAATTGTGTCATTTTCACCAATTTCAGGGGTGATATCTAATAAAACACCGGCAAAAACAGAGTTTATCATGTTGTTCTGTGTGGTGAAATTGCCACCAGCACTTGCAGAGTTTGATGCTTGCTCAATAGTGTAGAAGTACTCAGTACCTACTGTTATTAAGGCAGGTTGGTTGTTTAGGGTTAAGACTTTAGGGTTAGAAAGTGCCCGAACTTCACCTTGTTCTTTAAGGAACTTGATTACTTCGTTTAAAGACCCACCACCTGTTATTTGAACCATACCAGCGGCTTTGGTTGTAAGGGTCAAGAGATTACCAGTAGGAGTATATGTTCCTGATCCCGAACGAGAGACACTGTCAATAGCTACTTTGAAATTGGTAAGACCATAAAGTTGCGACCAATCTATACCTGTTGCTGATTTATCATCAAAAAGGACGGCCATCATACTTACGTCAATAAGGACTTGGCGCTGGACCTTCTCTTGTAAAAGTTTAAGATAAGCATCAATACGTGCTTGCTGACGACCTGTTGCTGAGATAGTGATAAGACCTGCATTTTTGTTGATAATAGGGGCTTCTGCCTGATACGCATCTTCAGGACGATTGAGCACACGTTGAAGTTCAAGATCTAACTCTTCCCAAAACTTCACTTCATCAGTAGACTCAATGGAAATACCAGACTTGTTGGAACCTGATTGGGAGTCCATACCACCCATACCGCCGCCACCAGGCATACCACCACCCATAGCACCACCGCCACCCATAGCACCGCCGCCCATAGCACCACCGCCCATACCACCTTGAGCGCCCATCTGTCCACCTATAGAGGCAGAACTGGAACTTAACATAACATCAGTTGAACCCTTACTTTTACGTTGAGATAAAATATAATCGATGTTATATGTGATTGTTTTAAGGTATGAAATACGTAAAATATCATTATCTATGGTAAAGTTCAGATTGTTCTCTGTTAAAAGAATCTCAAACACTTCATCAATAGTAAGGTTCTTAATATGGGTTTTATTAAGTTTCTTGTCCATAAGCTTTTCAGTTTCACTGTCAGCAACAACCAAACTGTACTCACATGCTGTTGTTAGTTGATCAACATACTCACCAATAGTGGTTCCTTTTGCAGAAGAGATGCTAAAGAGTTCATAAGTACAATCGGCTTGCATAGAAGATGCTAAGATGACTGAAGCAGCTAAAGAGATCAGCTTTTTATTTAGGTTTTTCATTTTCATTTTCCTTTTATCAATTCACGTTAAATTGGATCTTGTCATTTTTGTTGTTAAGGTAAAGTACTAGATCTTTCTTTTTACTTTTAAGATGTGCTTCGCCACCAGAGACTTTTATAATAGTGTATTCTCTAATGCGATCTCCCTCTTTATACCATTTACCATTAACTTTAATATTTTTATTAATAGCTGATTCAAGTTTTAGCGGTTTGAGTCTGATACGTTTTTTTGCTTCTATAACTGTACGTGTCTTGCCACTTTTTGTCTTGATCGTCTTAAGATATAAAAAAGGACTTTTCACTTTTGCAATAGCTCTGTTACTTACACCAACACGAGGAGGCTTTATCTCTTCTATCTGCGTGTTAATGGTTTCATGCGAAGTACTAATCGGATCCGCATAAACGGCAAGTGGCAATAAGGCCACAAATAGTAACTTTTTCATTAATATGTAATCCCCCAAACTGATAGATTTAGGTCAAGGTTGATCTTTCTAGATGCATTCATATCCAAATCATGAATATCAACAACCAACTTGCTTTTTTCAATTGAGTTCATAAACTTCATGATGTTTTTATAATCACCTTCTGAACTAATGTTGATATTAAGTACGTGACCGAACTTCGTTTTATCACTAGCAAGTTTGTTAGAGAAGAAATTTAGTTTTACCTTGTTGCGTCTCGCATGCTCGGAAATGGAGTCAATAAATGAACCCCAAATCTCTTCATCATAAAAGAGCTCGGGGATCTTTTCGATCTCTGCTTTAATATAGACGTTTTCACCCTTAAGCATCTCTAAGTTTTGATTGAGTTGCGCGATCTCTTGATTTAACTTGGTAATCTGGCTTTCCGGGTGTTGTGCAAGATACTGCTTGTCAACAGTGATCTTCTCTTGCACAGCCTTTGATGCTGCTAGAATATCTTGATACCCCTTCTCAGCAGAGTCCCAAAAGACAAGATAAGAGAATGTAACCAAAGCAACAAATACCATACCATAGATAAGTTTGACGTCTTTGTCACTCTTCTCGGCAAAACTCTGATCGATATCATAGAGATATTTTTCAATTATTGCACTCATTTTAGCACCGCCTTCATCTCACTTAAGTAGCGATTTTTATCTTCATCAAATGTGATCTCTTCTAACACGAAGTGGAATCGTGTTGTCTTCTTTTTTGTCAAATACTCAAGTAGACGAGTTATCTCTTTATCTTTATGAGAGATCATATGGAAGGTAAACCCTTTGAAATCTTTAGCTTGATTGTATGAAAGTTTTTCTAACTTGACGTTAAATTTGTTCAAATCAGCTGCAAATTCAGTTATAAGTTTGGCTTTCATAGGGTAGTCGACTTTGACATCATGAATCTTTTCAAGTGTATTCATCTGTCTGTCTAGCTCTGTTTGCTCGGCCAGTACAAGTTTGGTAACAGCAGTTTTCTCAACTGTTTTGAGGTTTATAGTTGCTTCTCTTGTTGTCTTGATACTGTGAATTTCATTATATTCGGTGTCAAGGAGTGATTTGTTTAGCTCTTCAGCAAAAGTCAAACTCCAAAAAGCAACAGGATAAGAGAAGGCAACTACAAGGGCAAGTCCAGAGATAGCGATGAGTTTACCACTGGCGCGTTGCATGAACTTTGGTGGACGTGGATAAAGAGAGAAGTTACACTCATAACGTTCATCACTCTCTGTCATTGTATAGAGGTGCATAAGTTGATGTACTTGATCTACATACTGACCGTTAGTATCAAAGCCATAGTCGAAGTCAAAAGTCTTTGAGATAAGACCTAGATAGGTCTGTGAGTACTCATCCAGACCTGCAATAGTACCGATCTGTGAACCGATGTAGATCTGGTCAATAGTCTCAAGTTCAAAGGCACGTTTAGAATAGGTAAGTACATCATTAATATGTAAAAAGAGTTCACCAAAAAGCTTAATAAGGTCGCGTTGGTACTCTTTGTTTTCAGCACCAAGTCCCTCTCCAGACAACATCTGTATGAAGAGTGGCATACCGATCTGCTCACCATAAAGCTCACTAAAACGTTCATACATCATACTGATAGAGTACTTTAGTGATTTGGTATAGACAAATTCTTGGTCGTTATAGATTGTGAAAAAAGCATCATTGTCTTGAAAATAGATATAACAGTGAACACCTACGTCTTGAATGATCTCTCTTTGGTAAAGACCTTTTATAAGTAATGGTACGGGTACGATCTGATCGATATACTTTATCTTTTCCACTGTGACTTCAAAGGTCTCATCCATCGTAATTGGGTCAACAATAAAGACATGGAAGTATCGCTCTTTGTCATTTAGTTGATGACTTGATTCGATATATTGGATGTTATAGGCAATCGCCATGTCTAGGGCAAGATCTTCATAAACCTTGTTCTCAATGGCGAATGCCAGATCATCATCTGGTATGTTTTTACTTACGCCAACAAGTGCTGTTAAAAAATCATTGGTGTTAAGGTAGGACATTGCATACTGGGTTTTAGAAAAAGATATTGATCTAGCTTGCTCTAATTTACCAGATGCACCTACGTAGTAAGTCTCTTTGTAAGGGTTAATAGAAAGGACACTTGTAAATGCCGGTTGTTGCGTTTTACTCATCGCAATAAATCCTAATGCTGTAAATTATTCAAAATTAATTGAACGTAACTCTCTATACTGTTTTATTATAATCAACAGACAATTTAAATAGAGAAGATAATAATGAAAACTTATCTATCTTCTGTTTCTAACTTCATTTTAGCCATATTAAACTTAAATATATTCTTATGTGTTAAATAAAAAGATAAATATTGGAATATTTATACGTTTATGCGCAAAGTATGTCAATGAAACGTGTGTGAGGCGTGTTCAAATAGTAGTTATGGCTATTTTAAATACAGAGATAATATATTGTTATCAAACTCAGATTGATGGTCAACTTTTTTAAAGAACCATTTTCAAAGAGTTTGTGTTTATTACAATAGGGTCTGTTAGTTGATATAGCCTAGCTCTTCGAGCATCTGTTTATCATTGGTCCACCCTTTTTTCACTGAGACAAAAAGTTCAAGAAAGACTGTTTTGCCAGCGAGTTGTTCTATCTTTTGACGGGCACCTTGACCAATGCGTTTAATGGCAGCACCACCTTTACCAATAATAATCCCTTTTTGACTCTCTTTTTCAATAATTATAGTGGCACGAATATGCTCAATTTTGCCTTTTTCTTCGATTTTATCGATCACGACATCAGATTCGTAAGGAATCTCATCGCTTATGTTGTCAAAAATTGCTTCGCGAATAAACTCTCTATATATATCACGCAGTCGCTCATCTGTTAGATCATCAGGATCAAAGAGGTATGGTGAGTTGTCAAGTTGTTTTGCAATTAGATCAAGAAGATTATTTTTCCCTACATTCTTTGTTACAGACATAGGAATCAGTGCCTCGAATGATGATGAAAAGGCATTGTACTCCATAATACGAGATAATAGCTCTTTTTGAGAGACTTGATCTATCTTGGAGAGGGCAATAATATGTTTACGGCCTTTAGCCGTAACCTCCAAAAAATGCTTGTAGTGTTTAACTGAATCTGCTGCAGGCGCTAAGTAGACAAGCACATCACAATCACCAATGGCTTTGAGGGCCTCTTCAAGCATAAATTGGTTGAGTACTTTCTCTTTTTCATGTAAGCCCGGGGTGTCAACAAAGATAAGCTGATCATCATTGTGCATCACTATAGCGTTGAGACGACGGCGTGTTGCATTTGCTTTTTGTGACGTCATGGCAATCTTTTCACCAAGTATCCAGTTAAGCATGGTACTTTTTCCAGCATTAGGACGACCTACTAATGCAACGAAGCCAGCCTTATGCGCAGTAACGTTACTCACCGATGACCTCTAAGTGAATTGTTCCGTGCATACCGTGGCCAAGTTTAAAGTCAAGGTCATGAATTCCTGTACTTTTAATCGCTTCTTTGTGGTTTATATGCTTTTTGTCGATCTCTAAATTATGCTGCTCTTTAAGTGCATGTGCGATCTCATCTTTAGTTACTGCTCCAAAAAGGTGACCTGTATTACCCAGCTTTTTAGTGATGGTTACTTTAACTTTGTCAAGCTTTTCAGCAAGTACTTTCAGGTCAGTAAGCTCTTGTGCCTCACTTTCAGCTTTTTTGCGTTCTGCTGAAGCATGCTTTTTAAGGACTTCATTAGTTGCGACTTTAGCAAGACCTTTTCCTACTAAGAAGTTTTGACCATAGCCATCTTTAACTTCCTTGACTTCACCTGCTTTTCCAAGCCCTTTAACATCTTTGATCAATAATACTTTCATTTTGGTTCCTAAATTTTATATTGTTGAAGGTATTGTAGCGTGAGTAGGTAAAGAGGGAGATAACTTATAAAGAGGGGAGGTGGCAAAAAGCCACCTTATGTAAAAACTACTAGGTTTTATTGCTCTTTTTCACCAGGAAATGAGACAATTCCATAAGAGAGATTACCAACTTTAGTGTAACCCATGTCTGCCAAGATACGGGCACAGTGTGCACTACGGCTACCAACGTGACAGTAGACGATGACATTTTCATCTTGTGCCAGTTTAGCATCATCCAAGGCAGCAAAGAAGTTACTGGTTGGAATGATCTTGTCTGCTCCCTTAATATGACCCATCTGCCACTCCATTGGCTCACGAACATCTACAAGCGTAAAGTTGACCATACCCAAGTCTCTTGCTTCGAGTAGGGCAATAAGCTCATCACCATCAAGTTCATCTTTGTCCACTAAAACAGTACACTCCTCTTTACTAAGACCACGTGAGTGTTGGTGTACTACCTCTTCGATGACCTCTTCTTGTGCTTGTGCAGCAGCATATTCAGGCGTACAGAAGATCTGACAGTGACAAACACCATCTTCAGGGATCTCTTTTTCAATAGCTGGAGGGCAAGGACAGACTCTGTCATCTGCCTCACCTGTGACAAAGAAACAAGGACAGTAGCGTTTGCCATGCATCAACTTGTTTCTTGTGAGTCCATACTGTATACCTTGGTTGATCTCTTGGTCTGGGTTATACGCCCAACCAAACTGTGCAACCACCTTGTCGGTAAAACGGACGGTCTTTTCTAATGTGTCTTTAAACTCTTGTGATTCTGGATCGATTTTTACAGTACTCATAATGTGCCTTTATGGAAATATTTTTAGAGGAAAAGTGCCCAGAGATTGGGCAATGAAATTACTTGTTACGTGTCTTACCCGCAATAATAAAACGAAGTGCATTAAGTTTAATAAACCCTTCTGCATCTTTTTGGTTATAGACTTCATCTTCTTCAAATGTAGAGTACTCAGGGTTGAAGAGGGTGTCAGCAGACTGACGCCCCACTACAATAACATTACCCTTATACAGTTTAAGACGTACGACACCGTTGACAAAGGTTTGTGTCTTGTCTATAGATGCTTGTAACATCTCGCGTTCAGGAGAGAACCAAAAACCGTTATAAATTAGTTTTGCATAACGTGGCATCATCTCATCTTTAAGGTGTGCCGCTTCACGGTCAAGTGTGATCGATTCGATGGCACGGTGAGCTTTAAGCATGATCGTTCCACCTGGAGTCTCATAGCAGCCACGTGCCTTCATACCAACAAAGCGGTTCTCCACGATGTCAATACGGCCAATACCATGTTTGTTACCGTAGTCGTTGAGTGTCTTCAGCATTGTTGCCGGACTTAGTGCTTCACCGTTAAGTGTTACAGGGTCACCATGTGCGTAACCGATCTCGATGTACTCTGCTTCATCTGGAGCGTTTTCAGGAGAGTTGGTCCACAACCACATCTCATCTTCTGGTTCTGCGTTAGGGTCTTCGAGGTGAAGACCTTCATAAGAGATGTGCAGAAGATTGGCATCCATAGAGTAAGGACTTACCGTTGGGTTACCATCTTTGTCCATGTGCTTCTGATCAATAGAAATACCATGCTCTTTTGCATATGAGAGCAGTTTCTCACGAGAGTTAAGGTCCCACTCTCTCCATGGTGCGATAATGGTCAGAGTAGAGTCTTGACCCAAGTAACCCATCTCAAAACGTACTTGATCATTACCTTTACCTGTAGCACCATGGCTTACACCATCCGCACCAGTGATCTTCGCGATCTCTGCTTGACGTTTGGCGATTAGTGGACGGGCGATAGAAGTACCTAGAAGATACTCACCCTCATAGATCGCATTGGCACGGAACATTGGGTAGACAAAATCTTTTACAAACTCTTCACGAAGATCGTCAATGAAAATATTTTCAGGTTTGATCCCAAGCTCTAATGCTTTAACACGTGCTGGTTCTAGCTCTTCACCTTGACCGAGGTCTGCAGTAAAGGTTACGACTTCACACTTATACTCATCTTGGAGCCACTTTAAAATAACACTGGTGTCGAGTCCGCCTGAGTAGGCAAGTACAACTTTTTTGACTTCTTTTTTCATTGAAAACCCTCATAAAAATGGAAAATAAATTATGGAATTTTACCTTAAAAAAGGTAATGAAAAGGTTAATCTAGCACACTATTAATGCATCTTGGATATCCTTGCAGTTATGAATCACTATATTACACTTTTAAAAGCAGAGCCACTGTTGAGAAGACTCTCTCTCATTCAACTTATCGCCTATTTTGGGGCATGGTTTTCCAACGTAGCGATCTATACGCTGCTTATTCAGATGGAGGTCTCGCCCTTTGTCATAGCGATGACTGCTGCACTTCACTTCTTACCAGGAGTCTTGCAAGCCCCTCTCAGCGGGGTACTCATCGATAAGATCGCACCTAAAAAACTTATGATAGGTTTGATCGTCATTGAGATATTGGCTACTTTGCCACTGATGTTAGTAGAAAACAGTACGCTTCTGTGGCTACTCTTTACTTTAGTCTTTATCCGTATGGGTGCCTCTAGTTTCTACTTTACTTTAGAGATGTCGCTGCTTCCCAGGATTTTAGAGGCAAACAGTTTGAAACTTGCCAACGAGATACACTCTGTCATTTGGTCCTTCTCTTACACCTTTGGTATGGCGATTAGTGGATTTGTTGTCTATCTAGTAGGTGTTAAAATAGCCTTCTTACTGGATGCCTCACTTTTTGTGGTCGCATTGATGTTACTCTTGCCCGTTCTCTTTCCTGCAGCGGAGGAGAAAGAACATGAAAGTTTTGGTGTTATGTTTAAAGGAAGTTTTGCCTATCTGAAATCAGTACCCCATATTAAGCATCTCATGTTCCTGCACGCCTTTGTCGGTTTTACAGCCTTTGATGCTTTAGTCGCTTTAATGGTAGAGAAGTATTACACACAAGTAGTAGCGATCGCCCTTGGATTAGGTCTTATACATTCATTACGTGCTGTCGGTCTTGTCATTGGTCCCATCGTCATTGGCAAATGGATCAACGTGAAAACCTTGCCCTATCTCTTTGTCTACCAAGCACTGAGTATTATAGTCTGGGCGCTTGTCATAGAGAACTTTTATCTCTCATTGGTTGCTTCTGTCTTTGTAGGGTTTGCGACAACAACACTCTGGTCTTATACCTACACACTGTTACAACAACATACAGACAAGGCCTATTATGGGCGTATTGTGGCTTACAACGACATGGTTTTTCTGCTCACTGTAGCTGTTATTTCAGTCGCCATAGGCTTTTTGGTTGAAGCGGGGCTCTCTTTAGCAATGATCACGATGCTGCTCGGAAGTGTCTTTATTGTGGCGGCCTTTTACTTTGTCTGGTTGCGCCAACGTTTTGACATAAGCGATACCAACCAAAGAGATGATAAAATGTCACCCGAATTGGAGTTATAAACTATGAAAAATATGATTTTTGAGTCACAAGGCAAGCAGATAGACCTTACCCAGATCACCCGTCTTTATCCTGCTGCAACAGTAGATGTACAAGGAGAGCTGGCGCAGGTCTCTTTAGAGTGGGCTAATATGGAGAAAAAACAGGTAGTTCCTATACACTCATATGTTCTTATTTTCGATATCGACCCATTGGGAGAGGTACCCAACAACCGGATTGAACTCATCTATGAAAGCGAAGCTGAACTCATAGAGGCCATGAAAGAGGTCGCTCAGTACTTTGAGTAAAACCTCACATCTCCGTGATGTGTTAAAGATCGCGCTTCCCGCCGCATTTAAACACCTTCTTGACATCTTACAACTGCTCATCGACATGATCATGGTCGGTATGATCAATGTAGCGGCCTTGGCTGCAGTGGGCATGAGTATGCAATTTATGATGGCCATTAATGTCATTATGACCCTCTACATCGTGGGTGGCAATGCCATCATTTCACGACTCATAGGTGAGGGGCGAAAACATCGTGCCTCATCTCTGCTCTATACCCTGACACTTTTTGCAGTAGTACTCTCTATCCCTGTTACGATATTTGGTTATTTGAATGCAGAGAACTTTTATGTTTGGATGGGTGCGAAAGCTGACTTGGCACAGTATGGCCATGCCTACTTTCAAGTCATCATGATAGGGATGCCACTCATCTTTTTAGACGCGCTGATGTACAACGCTCTCTCTGCCGCAGGAGACACCAAGTCGTCGCTCTACATCAAAATCTTTTCTGCCATCATCAACCTTATCCTGAACTATCTCTTTATCTTTGGCCATGGCGGGTTTGAACCCATGGGTATTGCGGGAGCAGCATATGCTACGATCATCGCTTATGGGGTCAACCTTATTATCTATTTTTTGCTGTTGCAAAAGAGAAATAGTCATCTTAACTTCATTAAGCGTTGGAGTCTTGTTGACCTATACCGTGCCTTAAGTGTAGGTAAACATGCAGCCTTAGACCGCCTCATCAGTGTCTCCTCTTTTATCCTGTTTGTCTGGGTTATTACTGCTTATGGAACAGCTGCGATCGCTGGGTATCAGGTAGGCCTGCGTATAGAGGGACTGGCCTTTATGCCGGGCTTTGGTTTTGCTATCGCAGCAACCGCATTGGTGGGACAGAACCTAGGTGCTAAACGTCTGGAAGCCGCTTATGAGACTGGGCTTTACGCCATTAAAATTGCGGCTGCTTTTATGGGGACGCTTGGTATTTTCTTAGCACTCTTTCCTGCATTTTTTATAAGCTTTTTCACTCAAGATCTTGAGACGATTGAAGCTGCTTCCATCTACTTACAGCTGGTTGGTATTTCTCAAGTTCCCTTAGCCATGACCTTTGTCATCAATGGGGCGCTTCGTGGTGCCGGTGCCACCAAGACTACACTCAAGGTGAATGTCACATCACTGTGGGTTCTTCGTGTTATACCTTCTCTTATTCTCTACACTTTAGGGTTTGAATTGATTTGGATCTTTATTGCTATGACGGTTGAGACCTTTATTAAGGGTGGGGTGTTTTTATACATTTATCAGAAGAAGGGGTGGCAGCAGACTGCAGTTTGATTTTTAGAAAAAGTTCAAAGAAAGTTCCAACAGAGAAAACAAAGACTGAAAGAACTTTTGAATTGATATCTATATAGGAAAGAGAAACTCTACTTGATCAGCGTCATAGGATCGATATGATAACTGTCTTGTGTCACCTCAAAAGTAAGCTCATTATTCACCCGCCCAATAGTAGCCCCTCTTTTTACTTTTTTCCCTTTTCTGATCGTAGGGGCGATCTGGTCTAAATGGGCATAGATCGTATGAAGACCATTAGAATGTTTGATGATCACAACATTGTCAAGCAGTTGAGTCTTTTTGGCCAGTATGACCTTTCCGTTAAGAATGGTTCTAACCTTGGCGTTACGCTGTTTTGGCTGCAGAGAGACGGACTCGTTATAGATCTTGATCTTATAAATAGGATCGGTGTACGGTCCAAATTTCTTTACCAACTTATAGTTGGAGAGTGGCGCAATGGTCTTTTTACCACGATACTTTTTGGAACGGACACTTTGATAACTTGAACCCTTTTTAGTTACTTTGGCATGAGAGTTTTTCTTATGCCTACGAGGCTTTTCAGCTTTTTTTTGTGCCTCTGTCTTAATAATGTTAAGTCTTGCCAGTGTGTTTTTTAAGGCGCTCTTCTGAGCAATTAGTTTGTCCATAGAACGTCGATATCTCTTTTTCTCTTTTTGCATCTTTTTCAGAGAACTTTTACTCTCTTGGGTCAGTTTTAACAGCCTTGCCTTTTTTTTGTCTATGCTGCTGATCTCTGTTTTAAGCTTTTTTGTACGGCTTTGATAAGAGCTGATATCTTTGGCATTGGCACTGTAATTCTCTTCCAAACGTGTGATCTTATGCTGGATGTCTCTGTTGAGAGCTTCGAGGATCTCTTCGGTCATTACAGACTCAGTTGTAGCGTTATACTTCTCTTTGACTAAGTCATTTATTGAGATGTTCCTGGCGATGGCATTAATCAGCTCTTTTTCAATGAGGCCCTGTTTTCCTTGAAGGAGCAACTGCTTGTCTTGAAGTTGTGCCAACTCTTTTTGGTTGGATGCATAGTGGTTTTGTGAGACCTTTAACTGTTCACTGAGTTTGGAGATCTCTTTCTCCTGTCGGCTGAGGTCTTTTTCTGTTTTCTTGATCTCTTTGGCAGTATGAGAGAGCTTTTTATGAAGACTGGAGTACTTTCTGTCATAACTGTGGATCTCTTTAGTCGTTTTTTTGATCTCTTTGGTAACATTTTGTGCTTTAGCACAAAGAGAGGTTGTTATAAGAAGTAGGGCCAGTAAGAGTATGCGCATCAGACCTCTTCTTTATGACCAATAACAATTAGTATTGCCAAGATGATGGAGAGACTAAGTGCCACACCAAAGATCAGCAGGCTATCATTAAGGGTGTCAAAGACAAGTACATCAATTCCGATCTCATGCAGTTGCTCACTGCCTATGTGAATGAAATCTGCATAGGCAAAGGTACCTACGGCCAAGATCGAGGCTATGATGGCATCAACTATAGAGAGTCTAAACAAAACAGCAGACCGCATCCAGACAGGTGCACCAAACATCGCCATAATACTCATTCTCTCATTATGCTGGAACTGCCAAATACGCATCTCTTTTAAGATCAGAAGTGAGGTGACGGCAAAAATACCGATGGCAAAAAGTATAGATATGGACTTGTAGAGCAGTAGCAGTTTATAGATGGTGTCATGACTTTTGGAAAAGTCTTCGATTCGGGTAATGTTTTGGTTCTGCTGTAGTTTTTTACGTAGTGAGACGATCTCATCAGGTGTAGGATAGTGGTTGAGATGTAAGGAGTAAAAGTGTGGAAGTGCAAGTTTTAAAAGGTCGATATGTCTCTGTTTCATCTGTGACTGCAGATGCTCTAATACCTTTTTTGTTGAGAGCTCTTCTGCTGCTAAGATGGTAGGGCTTATGGCGACTAAAGCCTCTGGTTTGACACTTTTTTTTGTGACAACGACGATGCTGTAGTTTTTGTTGAGATCTTTTTCATAAGCACTGACTGTACGCTCGATCACTATATAGACCTGCATAGTAAAGACAATAGTGAAAAGTGCAATGATCAAAGAGAGGTGGTTTTTAACTGATCTCATAAACAGTACCTCCCTCAATGTTAAAGTGTTTATAGCTAACACCCAAGTCCTCTGGTATGTGGTGTGTGACGATAACAACTGTTGCTTTTAGTTGGGTGTTGGCTCCCTCTAGCAGGTTCCAAATGAGTCTTGAAGAGTAGTCGTCCAGGTTTCCTGTAGGCTCATCGGCCAAGATCAATATAGGGTTATGTGCGAGTGCTCTTGCCATAGCAACACGCTGTTGCTCACCACCGCTTAACTCTTGTGGATACTTCTCTTTTTTATGCGAGAGTTTGACATGGTTGAGCAGTTTATCTACCTGAATATCGCTAATGTCTTTGGCATAACCGTTGATAAGCAGTGGCAAGGCTACATTTTTCTCTATGTTCCAATCTTTGATCAACTTATAGTCTTGAAAGACAATCCCAATATGGCGGCGTAAAAAATTGAGTCTAGCATTAGTGATGTTGTTGACCTCTACTCCTCCCACTACCAGGGAGCCATTTTCAGGTCGTAATGCCCCGTAAAACGAACGAAGCAGGGTAGACTTACCACTACCACTTGCCCCGGTAATAAAAACAAAGTCACCAGAACTGACCGAAAAGTTAGCTTTGGAGATGATCGTCTCTTCACTGTTATAGGCAAGAGAGATATCTTCTGCCATGATCACCTTATCCATGGATGAGACCGTCTAAATGTTTGTGTACCGCAAAGTTTATCTGTGAAGGTACCGGCTGTGTTGGAAAGTAGTAGCTTTTATCACTGCCTACTATGACATAGAGATGTTCCGGTCGCTCAAAACTGCCCATAGAGATACGGAGCATCATACGGTTGTCATCTGTTTTATATAGACGCTCAAAATGGATGAACCCACCCTCCGTTTTTTCAGTGGTACTATTGAGTGCCATGATACGTGCTTCATCGAGACCTGTTGAAAACTCAAAACTGCCGCCAACCTTGATCTTTGGACTGATCTCTTCGTTGATAAGGGTGATGTCATAGATGTTTTTTTCCATCTTCTTCCATCGGTCTTCATACTTGGAACTGATGGCGATCTCTTGGTTTTTGTTCACCATCAGTTTGGCTTTGTTCAGAGAGATAAAGGTCTCCCAAGAGTAAGCAAAATAGTTTTCACTGTCGGTACGCAGTTCAAGTTGTCCCTGGAGGGCAAGTACCCGAGTAGACTCGTTGATAAAAGCGGTAGAGATAACACGGCGATGAGGCTTTTTGTCCCAAGGCACCGGAAAGTGGACATATATCTTACTGACAATGTTCGAAGGCACCAACTCCAAAAATAGACGGGCATCATAGTCAAGCAAGATGACATTTTTGAGTCCCAAAATATTGATCTGTTTCAGTGCTTGTTCCACTGAAGGTTTATGGATCTCTATCCCAATAAAAAGAACATCAGGGTTCTCTTGTGCCTGGTGTAAAAGATGGCGTCCTGAACCGAAACCGACCTCTATGCGCACATCTTTAGCTTCAGGAAAGCCTTTGGCAAAGTCATGAATGCTCCATAAAGCTTCATCTTTTTCCAAGTGGATGTTTTTAGAGGTGTCATCAACATTAGAAGAGAGGACCTCACTTTCAGAAAGTGCTGCATAAGCATTAAGTGCGCGTTTGACGATGTAGGTAGGTGAAGGACGGGAGATCTTTTCACTTTTTAGCAAGACATCCTTTTCACCATCTTTGACTAAAAGAAAAAAAGATTTATCTTCGAGTGTTACAGAAATAAGGTGCTCATCTTTGTAGACAACATTACTGGCTAAAAAGTTAAAAGCAGTCTCCTCATGACGAGCAGGCATAGCAACGGGTTTAAATGACTTTATATGGATATGTGGCATGGGCTATTTTTTGTCCTCTAATTTGACATGAACGCTGTTGGATGGTGCTGAACGGATACCATTTTTGTCTACTGAGACAACACTGAAGGTGTAAGACTCGCCCGGTTTCAGCGAACTGTCTATCATCAAGCTTTTTTTGATGTTTTTAAACTCTTTGGTCTCACTTGAGATAAAGTTCTTTTCTGTCTCTTTGATCACAATAAATGAGACAGTCCTTGCATCTGTTGACTTCCAGGTGAGCTGCACTGTAGCATTTTCTACCATTGCCACCAGGTTTTTAGGAGGACGTGGTGCATCGAGTGTTGTGCCTACTGTTGGTGTTACGGCCTTGAGCTCACCCTCAAGATGATCTTTACTGACACCCACCACTTTATAAAAGTAGCGTTTAGAAGGCTCTGCCACTTGGTCTTTGTATCGCATGCCTTTTTGTTTGGTGGCGATCAGTTTGTAAGAACCGTTTTTACTGCTTGAGCGGTAGATGTTATAGTAGGCGACATTGGCACGGTTGGCATCTTGCCAGCTTAGCTCTATATATCCGGGTTTGCCTTGAGTAGCTCTGAGTTGAGAGACGGCAGTTGGCAGTGCTTTGGTCAAGACAGCAACCACCTTGGAAGGTTTAGAGATCAGGTCATTATAGGTGACGGCTCGAAGACGGTACTCATAACGGGTACTGTCTTTGAGTTTTGTATCTATATATTCAGCATTGAGGCGACCTTCGATGTTTTTTATCTTTTTCCAACCCTCTGCACCATTGGTACGGCGTTCAAGAATATATCCAACTACGGCGCTGTTGGTATGAGGACGCCAAATCAGTTTGGCAGCACGGGCCATAGGCTCTGCACCGCTGAAAAAACTGACAGATGCTAAAAGTGGTTTTGTCTTGACAGCGATCTTTTTGGTAGCTAAAGAGGTGTTTCCCTTTTCATTATAGGTCGCAAAACTGTAGTAGTAGAGTGTCTCTGGTTTCAGTTCATCGTTCAGATAGTGGGTGATATTGCGATTAGTGACAGCATCGATGTTATGCAGTTTGTTTGGTGTATCTGACTCTGGGTCGTTGCGGTAAACATAGACGCCCTGAACACGTGCATCGGTAATAGGTTTCCACTCAAAAGCAGCAGCAGTCATGTCGGTGAGAAAACCATTGAGGGCTACCTTGGGTAGAGATTTGTCTACTTTAGCTGGTTTTGGTGCACTTCCATTACAAGCGCTAAGAAGCACTAATATTGAAGTGGCGCTCAAAATTTTCATGAGGTAGTTGTTCATTGATGATCTCCTGTTCAAAGTTTTTAGTTATATAATCTTGCATATGGGCACTGAGTGGTGCAGTAAACTGGCACTTCTCTTTTGTGGTCGGGTGGATAAAATAGAGGACATAAGCATGAAGCATGATCTGCTCCAGCTTGTCATTTTTGACACCATAAAGGTGGTCTCCCAGAATGTGGCGTGAAAAGGTCTCCAGGTGGACACGGATCTGATGGGTCCGTCCGGTAAAGAGTTTGCAGGCGATCAGCTCATTTTTCTCATCGTTAGTATAGGCGAGATGTTGAAAATGGGTCTTAGCTGCTTTTGCCCCTTCGACTTCTGCCATCTTCAGACGGTTTTGTGCACTGCGACCTATAGGTTTGTCTATGATGACGGTCGTTTCTTTAAGCGGTGGATTGATGATGGCCAGGTAAAAACGCCCCATTGACTTGTCCTGGAGTTGGGCAGAGAGTCCCTCGTGCGCTTCATTGCTCTTGGCAACGACCATGACACCTGAAGTGCCCTTGTCCAGACGGTGAACGATGCCGTGACGCTCTTCTCCGCTGATGGTAGAGAGACGGATCCCTTTATGTTTAAGCCAGTCTACTAATGTAGCCTCTTTGACACTTGGAGCAGGGTGGACGGTCAGCCCAGAGGGTTTGTTGATGACTAAAAGGTCGTCATCTTCAAAAAGGATCTCGACATCAAAATCGATCTCAAGGGCTTCGGTTACTTTTGGTTCAGGAAAGGTGATGATGACCTCTTGGTCGACCTTGAGTTTGAGTCCAGGTTTGGAAGTGCTGCGTCCATTGACGCTAACAGCATCCTGTTTGATAAGCTGCACAACTTGGTTGCGCGTGACGTTAAGTTGTTCACTTAAAAAGGCATCAAGACGTGATGCTTGAGCTACGAGATAGGTACTTGTTTTTGGTGCCATTATTGTCCGTTATGTTACAATCTGCCAATTAAAAAAAATATGATATTAAAAAGGTACTAATTGTGTTTAGAATTGATCGCCGTATTTTAGCACATTTTGATTATCCCACCATTATATTACTTTTGCCTCTTATAATTATCTCTCATTGGCTCATTGGTGAAGTGCATCCGGTCTTAGCGCAGAAGCATTTTGTCTATGTCAGTGTCGGTATTGTGGTCTTTGCTTTTTTCTTTATGTTGCCGTTACGGCGGTTTAACTGGCTGATCCCATTTTTTTACTGGTTTAACATCATACTTCTTATCTCTGTAGAGTTTTTTGGACATGCCCGTCTTGGTGCCAAACGGTGGATCGAGATCCCATTCACACACTTTACCCTTCAGCCTTCTGAATTGATGAAACCGGCATTTATCCTGATGTTGGCTTATATTATCAGTAAAAACCCGCCGCCTAAAGATGGTTACCAACTTATGGACTTTTTGAAGATCAGCTTCTATATTTTGTTGCCTTTTATCCTTATTGCCAAAGAGCCTGACCTTGGTACGGCGACGGTACTGCTTCTTATTGGAGTGGGGACCCTTTTTTTAGTAGGTGTCAACTGGAAGATCTGGGCGACATTGGCAGCAGCTGTTCTTATTTCAGCACCTCTTTTATACACCCAACTCCACGCCTATCAGAAACAGCGTATTTCAGATTTTTTAGCTGAAAAGCCTTCGTATCATGTGCAACAATCCATTATTGCTATAGGCTCCGGAGGTGTTATAGGTAAGGTAAAAGATGAGGCAACACAGACTCAGATGAAGTTTTTACCCATTGCTTCAAGTGATTTTATTTTTGCCTATGTCTCTGAGCGTTTTGGTTTTGTAGGTGCTTTTTTACTGATAGCACTCTACGCTGCTATTATTTTACATCTGTTAAGTCTGAGTACTTACAATAGTGACATGTACATCAAGGTGGTCGCGGCAGGGATCTCGCTGATGATCTTTATCTATACTTCTGTCAACATTGCAATGACGATGGGCTTGGCACCAGTAGTAGGTGTGCCTCTGCCTATGTTCAGCTATGGAGGCAGTAGTTTTGTCAACTTTATGATCCTTTTTGCCATCTTGGAGAACCTTTTGTCTTTTAGATTTCAAGAAATGTACACAGGACGGGGTAAAAAAAGTTTTGTCTAAAGAAACTTTGCCTATAATCTCGCTCTCTCAACTGTGGGTCTTTAGCTCAGTTGGTTAGAGCCCTCCGCTCATAACGGAGTGGTCGCGAGTTCGAGTCTCGCAGGACCCACCACTTTCAAACCCCCAAAACATAGACATTCAACAAACATTTACATTCACCAACTATGCCTTAAGGTTACACTAGGGTACGTCTTGGGGTACGTCCTGAATATTAAAACGTTAAAAATCTATATTTATATCTTTCGAGAAATTTGCTTGATTTCGACCACTAATCTTGATTATGACTCTTTTATGTTGCAAAACCTAATCGAAAAGACAACAAATATGTAATTTGTATTACTAACCTTGATTTAGTTAGTGTATAGAAATTGACGGAACCATAGAATATTAACCATATTAAAGACACAAAATATGTCAGCTAAACATTGTTGATAGGTTGATTATCTCTTTCAGAGTAGAGTTATAATCTCTTATTCTTGGAGGTTGATACTAATTTTAGATGTACTTCAATGAGAATATAGTCGTTTCTTTTTTTCAAGTCTAGCAAAACAAGTTTTAACTACACCACCATTAATCCATATTCTCTTTTTGATAGTTTGAAAGTTTTTTATTTAATTCATCATTACTAATAGAGTATATTGGGCTAATGGGTATTCTATCCCACATACTTGGAATTTCTATTGTTTCAGAACCCGTAATAAGTTCTTTATACCTTTCACCCTCTATATATTCTCGCATTAACTTGTATAGTCTTTCAACTTCATCGCTTTTTTTTAGCTCATCGGTCTTTTTATTTTTACTCATCTTGACAGTAGAATTTCTTAGAAAAAAATTATGTGCATCGGAAATACCACTCGCAAGTGAAACATCAATATGAAGATTGTACTTGCTATAATCATTATCCTTTTTTGACTTCTTTTCATATATGTTTTCAAAGTATTTATATAAATCGTAGATATAAATCGCATCAGCAAAATCTTTTTTTGAAGCATTCTTCTTTTTACTTTTTGGTTCTTGTGCATCTATAAGAGATTCTCCAAATATTTCTAATGTACTTTTGACAACATTTCTGTCGCGATCAAAATCGTCTTTAATCTTGGAGATATACTCGTTAAGCTCTTTTTTGTTTAAATTTAGATTGATAGGAACATTTACTGTTTTTTCATATTTAAATTTTAACGTAGGTACGGAGTAGTTTATTTTAACGTGTGGTATTTTATTCTGAGTTCGTATCATGGTTAAACCTTTCAAGAAGTCTTCATCGAGTATCTCTAAAGGCATGTCTTTTGATAAGGCAGTTAACCTTAGTTTACCACTATGCTTATCTTTACAATTAGCAGCATACTTATGTGGATCTTTCATAATATCATGAATTTGTTTTTCAGCTTCAATTTTACCAAGTAATTTACATTCCATCAGTGTTAAGGTGCGATCTGCACCCTCATTATTGGGACAAACATATAAGTTTTTCGTATCTATTAAATATGCAACAAGCTTCCAAAGTCCTATATGCTCTACATCTGGGTCGAGGTTAAATATTAGTATATCGTTTAAGGTAAGGTTTGAATCAATGATTTCAAAAAATGAGTCACTTCCAGATGAATCCTCTTTTGCTTCTAAAAAGCCACTATATCCTAGATCGATTGCATCTCTCTGAAAATCAGTAAAGTTTAAAGTGTCACAGTATTCTTCTGGATTTTTTTGAAAATATTTTGCTTTATTAAATAATTGTTTAACTTTTTCATTTTTTTGAGATAGTACATAAGCTAGTACATATGTATATTCATAGTCTGGTATTTTTTCCATTCTTAGATATAGATTATTATATCTTTTAGGTCTATTCTTAAATACTTCATCGTCTATGTACTCGTCAAATAACTCTGAAAGCTCTTCAAGCTCTTTAAATTCTTTTTTATTCATATATTA
>WGDB01000078.1 GCA_015493495.1 Helicobacteraceae bacterium
GTATAAGTTCATTAACGGCTTCATCTGCACGTACACCGTAATTACGGGTGACGATATAACCAATCCCGGCCGCATCGAGTTCGTCCGCTTTCTCTTTCATCATCTCTACTACATTTTCAGTGATATGGACGGCGTTGGTCCCTTTAAGTTTGGAGACGGTCAGCGTGACTTGGTTAATGGGGTCGTCAAAGGTCGCATTGTCATCACGAAGTGCAAGTTGAGAACGTTGAAAGTGTTGGATGTCATTGCTGAACTCTACATCAGCAACATTCTTAAGGTAGATCGGAGACCCCATGTACTGGGCTACAATGAGGTTTTTAATGTCATCCACATTCTCAATAGCATTTTGAACTCCAAAGACGATGAGTGTTCCATTTTTAGAGGGAGCCTGGATGTTAGGAGCATTTTTAGCGATCGCTTTGACCGAATGCATTATCTGTCCAAGAGAGAGATGGTAGCCTGAGAGTTTATCGAGGTCTACCAAGATGTTGAATTGTGGATGGTTGATACCTTTTAAGGTGCTTTTAGAGACATTTTCTATGGCATTGATATCTTGTTGGACCTCACGTACCAAACGGTACTGCTCTATGGTGTTTTCATCACTCCCATCTTTTTGAAAAAAAGCGATGGTCGCCACAGGGATGTCGATGTCAATGTCAAAAGGCTTGACAAGTGGCATCATCACACCCTCAGGCATGGTGTCCATGTTCTGCATGACCTTGTCATAAAGTTTGAGATTAGAGGACTCTCTGTCTTCACCAATAAGATACTGAACATTGATCATCCCGACATTGTTCATGGCGGTACCATAAACATGTTCAACACCCTTGATCTCTCTAATACGGCGTTCTAAAGGTTTGATGACAACATTGGTAATGGCTTCGGGCGTAGCACCCGGGATAACGACCACAATAGAGCCTCCACTGACTGCGATCTGTGGGTCCTCTTCACGAGGAGCGATGTTAAGGGTGATATATCCCAGTAGTAAGATCGTGACTAAAAGAACCATAGTCAAAGGGTTGTTAAGAAACATGCGGGCCATGACACCAGCGATATTTTTACTTTTGTACGGCTCTTGCACGGTTTTTAATTCCTGGCCATTTGGGCTTTGTCTACTTTAACATGGATCTTGGCATACATACCTGGAAATATCTTGTCGCTTGTCTTTTTAAAGTTTACGATGATCTTAAAAGTGTGGGCCATAGGGTTGGCACTTGGGACGATTGACTTGATGACACCCTGCGTTTTGTAGTGTAAAGAGGGGATGGTAATCTTCACTTTTTGGTACTTTTCTACATACTGGAGATCAGACTCAGCCACTTCGCCTTCTATCTGCAGGTGGTTCAAATCAACCAGGATCATGGTCAACATACCCGGAGCGATCAGGTCACCTACACGGATACGTTTGTCAACAATGATCCCATCGTTTGGTGCTTTGACTTCCAGGTAGCCTGTGATAGTAGAGATCTGTTTTATCTTTTCTGCGGCATTTTTCACCAAGACCTGTGCAGAAGCAAGACCTGCTTCGACATTGTCTGCGGTGATGTCGAGGTTCTCGAAGTCACTGGTGTTGACCATACCCTTGTGCTTAAGATTGCTTTTTTGTCGGTCTATGCTCTCTTTGCGAGTACGATAGACATCGACGATAGCAAGGGCCTGTTCAAGCGCAAGATCAGCCTGCTCTTTTAAGATGTCAAATTCGGCAGACTCAAGTTCAAACAGGGTGTCTTCGCGTTCGACACGGTCACCCACATCAAAGTAGACATGTTTGACATAGCCCATATAACGTGCACCGATCATCTTTTGGTTGTTCGATATCACAGTACCGGTCAACTTAAGTTCAAGTGCTTGAAGCTGTGTTGTGAAAATAAAAATGATTAATATATAAATTAACTTCAACGCATTCATACCTTTAATGGAGCAATCTTTTAGTTCTTGCCATGAAGTGAGTAAGGCTTCAAGGCTCATTGTATAGCGTTTTGCTAAGACTTTAGCTTAAGGACTTATTCTAAAGAGACTAAGCGCTCTCCGCATCAGAGATACTCTTTTATACTATTACCAAGTACGAAGTTGTGAGTGACATTCCATACACTGTTTCATGATCTTGGTGTAGGCTTGGATGGCCTGTTGAGAGTCTCCTGCCTTAAAACGCTGAAGGATAAGTTTGGCTTTTTGATCGATCTTCTTGGTGACCTTGTTAGAAAACTTTACTTTTGCATTCATATATCGTGCCATTGGGTCTTTCTCTTCAACCTCTTCAAGAGGTGGTTGAACACGGCGAATAGCATCAGAGAGCCTGATAGCGCCATCTTGAACGATCTCGTTATTGTTATAGAAAAATCCGGTCTGTATCTGTGACATCGCTTCAGACATGATCTGCATATCCTTAATACGATCTTCTTTAGTATAAGGTGCGGCAAATAGTGTGGTGCCTAGTAGTAAGATGAGCATGCTTCTTTTCATTGTTTTCCTTTGTAAAACTTAGTGTTACAAAAATGATTATAACCAAAGAAATTTTGAAGTGAGTAAAAATATCCATTTCAAAAAAAAAGTATATATTACGTGATTTTATTGTGCTAAATAGCTGATAAAGTAGCTATAGCTCCCTATAATAGGGAAGATTTATATATACTATTATCTGAATAGTATATAATGTATTATTAGCAATTATAATTCTATGTAAAGCTTGTATACAGGGGGACTAGAGGGGTTTTTAAGAGAAAATTGTTAAATTGTCATAAACAATCCTTATATGTGAATTTAAGACACACTTTAGGTAGTGAGAGCTATAGTTTTCCCAGATACAACAGTTTAAAGGACAAAAATGAAGAAAACAATTGTAGCAAGCGCAATTGCATTAAGTGCAATGACAACAACAGTAACAGCAGGTGACTTTAGTTTCGGAGACATGTTTAAAGACATGAAAGATGCATCAACAACGATGAGTCATGATGCACGTGACACTGCGGACTCTATGAAAGATGGCGGTGTTGAGGTCTCTAAAAGTGGAGAACGTACCGTTACCAGTGTCAGTCATGATGCACGTGACTCTGCTGTAAAGGCATCGGATGATCTTAAGTCAAGTGAGATCGCAACGGTTAAAAGTGGTGAGACGACAACGACTGGTATCAGCCGTGATGTGCGCGACTCAACAGTTGAGTTGGCAGAAGACACTAAAGACACGGCGACCAACACGTCTCGTGATATGAAAGACAGCTCAACAATGGCGACTAAAGACTTTAAAGACTCTACAGTACAAGTCTCACATGATGCACGTGACTCTACTAAGACCGTTTCTAATGATTTGAAATCTTCAACTGAGACGACTTCGAACAATCTTAACGACTCTACAAAAACAACATCAAACAACTTGAACGACTCTACCAAGACGACTTCAAACAACTTGAATGATTCAGCAAAGACAACGTCTAACAATCTTAACGATTCAACTAAGACGACTTCAAACAACTTGAACGACTCTACTAAGACAACGTCTAACAATCTTAACGATTCAACCAAGACGATCTCTAACAATGTAGATGACTCTACAAAAACAGTCTCTAATGATGCGAGAAAATCTTCGACGACGGCATCTAACGATATGAGAGATTCTACAGACAGTATTTCTGACAATGCTAACGACTCGACTAAGACAGTGTCTAACGATGCGAGAAAGTCTAGTGTAGAAGCAAGTCATGATGCAAGAAAATCTACAGATTCAGTCTCTGACAATGCCAGCGATTCAACACGTTCGGTAGCTAACAATGCCAGTGATGCAACACGTACACTCTCTGAGAGTGACTATGCTGACTACAAGCGTTGGAAAGAGTCACAGAAGAAGTAATCTTTTGTAGAGAAGCAGTTTTTGCTTCTCTCTTTTTATAATCTTTATTTGTAAAAAATAGTTGCTATTTTTTATTTGTAAATTTTATTCAGATCTCTAAAGAGTCTGGAGCCCTAGGACGTTTTATGAAAAAAATGCAGACCGCACTCACCCTCTCGCTATTTACCTTTGCTACTTTAGTTCAGGCAGAGACTTCTACTATCAATGTAACGGTTCCCAAACCTGTTGAGGTCAACGTAACAGTACCCTCTGTGGAACTGGTTGTGGATGGTTTAGCGGTCTCAAAGACCAGTACCGAGCTCAGCCAACCTGCATCAAAGTCCGCTACTCCGACAATCGAGACCAAAGCAGAGGCAAATAATAGTCAGTTCGAGATGGTAAAAGGCAAACGTTTTCCACCTAACTACCATGCGAAACCAGAGGTAAACAAGAGTGATAACAAAGTAGCGGTTGGCGAGGTCAAAAACGACCGCATTGCAGCCTATCTTCAAGCGCCTTTGATGAGTGTTGCTGATGCCAGTTCCAAACTGGAAGCAGCAGGTTTTAAGGTGTTGGCTACGTACAAGATCGACAAAAAAGGTAAGGTCACTTCTATAGTCTTTACAGACGAGAATCTGACGGAACATGCTTCTAAGCCGCAACGTGGTTTTGCAGCCAACATGCGTCTTTTAGTTGATGAAGTGACAGGATTGGTAAGTATAAGTAACCCTATCTATGTTCAAAAAGCATTTATGCAAGATACCTATGATGACGCTTTTGCCAAAGAGATGCTAAAACGCCTGCGAGACAACTTCGAGGGGCTTCTAAACTCTAAAGATGTAGTCAAGTTTATCCGTCTGCCACGTTACAAGTTTATGAACGGTATGCCTGTTTATGAAGACATGAAAGAGGTTGCGACTGGAACGAACGAAGCCTTACTTGCTAAAGCACACAAGTCTAAAAAAGTGGTTTTTGAACAAAAACTCTCTAATGGTTCGGTACTGTTGGGCGTTAAACTCTCAAGAAGAACAACAAAGTTTGTTAAAAAGATCGGGTATCAAAATGCGGAGTTATTACCGTATCCAGTTCTTATAGAAGATGGTAAAGCTCTGATCTTAGCACCAAAGTACTATATTGCAGTGATGTATCCGTTACTTTCCATGTCAGAGTTTATGACTATTGCCACTGTTCCCGGAGCGATTTCAAAAGACTGTGACAAGATTTTCCGTTAATAAAGTAAAAGTTCCAGCTGCGGAGAGATTTGCTCTTCATCTCACCACTCAACGCACCCTATATCTGAAACTTTTACGACCTCTCGAACTTAATGACATGGCTTCGCTTGTCGTTCGCTCTTAATCTGTGAAATCTGTCGAGAAAAGGCTCTTGCTCTTAAGATGACTAAGTCATCGTACGTAACATGTAACTACCGTAGTGATAACTCAGGGAAGTAGATGTGCACCATTGTGGCTGTTTCGGCTGAAAGTTTTTTTATCAATTTATCAAATTTGTCCTCTTTGTTCCAGTGGGCTTTGTCAACTTCAGCAAGTTCAGCCACACGGTTTTTAGCATCATACATCACACCAAGACGATCGACCAAGCCTACATCTTTGGCTTGAGAAGCTGTAAAGATGTGTGCGTCAGCAAACTTGTGTTGGTCTTTGACATCGAGACCCCGTCCATCAGCAACATCTTGGACAAAACTTTTGTAAGTGTCTTGGATCACCTTGTTAAGCTCTTTAGTCTCAGCTTTGTTCCATGCCCGGTCTGTCGTGCCTACCTGTTTGTATTTACCGGCTTGAATGACTTGTGATTTGACACCCAGTTTTTGCATCAGCCCACTGACATTGGCACCATGCATGATGACACCGATAGAACCGACCATAGAACCGGGGTTGGCGATGATCTCATCGGCGTAGCATGAGGCGTAGTAAGAGCCACTTGCCAAAGTACCTGAAGCGTAAACGACTATAGGTTTGATGCCTTTAATACGTTTGACCGCCTCCATCACTTCTATGGAAGGTGGTACTGTTCCACCCGGAGAGTTTACGGTTAGTAAAACACCTTTGATCTTACTGTTTTCGCGTGCTTTGTCTAACTGCTCTACCACCTCGGTTGTGTCAAAAATAGGACCTACCAGTTTGATCTCTTGGAGATTGGTAGGGCTTAATTCCTGTTCATTTTCTGGTGCAAAAAGCACAAAGAGCAGGAGTAAAAAGAGCATAGATTTAAAATATTTTTGTATAAATCCAAGTGTTGCTGTGATGGGGAGAAAAAGTTTTTTAAGACCTTCCATTTATGTTACCTCGTTTCCGTTGATATAGATGTTTAAAAGATTATAGCCATGCAGTAGTAAATGGATTGGCAACTGCTCGTTTGGACTCGCTTGCAGATCCATAACCAAAAAGTCAGCCTCTTTTCCTACTGCGATCTCTCCTGTATTGAGGCCCAATGCTTTGGCACTGTTGATCGTAGCATTACTCAAAAGTTCCTGTGCAAGAGTCAAGAGGTCTCTGTCTGTATGGGTAAAAAGTGCGATCTTCATCTCTTCAAAAAGGTCCAAACTATAGTTGGAGCTAAGACCATCGGTTCCCATGATCCATGGGACATGGTTCGCATCGAGTTGGTCAAGGTCTATGGAACCATTGCCCAGTAGACGGTTGGAAATAGGGCAGTGTATAACGGTGTGCCCCTCTTTAGAAAGTTCTTGCAACTCTTGGGCATTGGCTTGAACCACGTGGGTCATGAGTGTTGGCTTACCTCTAAAGAGTTCTAAAAACTCATGAGAAGTGTTAACAGCATAGTCCTGTTTTAAAAACTCTTTGAAAAAAGGTTCAAAGTCGCCGCTGTTACTCTCCAGCCACTCTTTTTCTGCCGGTGACTCCATGTAGTGTGCGGAAGTCGTGATCTTATGCTGTTGGGCATGCTTGAGTGCACGTTTGATAAGTGCGGGGTGAACAGAGTAGGGTGAATGTATGGCAATAGCTGGATAAAAGCCCTCTCTTTGCACCTGCTGCGAGGCTTCAAGTCGTGACATAAAATCATCATACAGTGTGTCAGCCATTGTCGCTTGAGACCCTATGACCTCATTAAAAAAGACTACTTTCTGTTTGGCATTGGCAGCGACTTCAAGGTCCATGGCATAAGAACTGACTGCACCAAAAGTGGTGATGCCATGCACGAGCATATCATCGCAGGCTTTAGCCATACACTGTTCGTTACAGTTGCCTATGAGCTCTTCTCTGTGTTCGATGACGGAGCTGAGCCATCCCATAAATGAGCCATATTTCAAGGTCTCTTTGTTCCCTGAAAACTCGAGGTGCACATGGGGGTTGATCAGTCCAGGCATGACCATCGTGTGCAGGGGTGTCTCTATAAACTCTGCATCCGGATACTGCTCAAGCAGTTCATGAAGCTGTCCAATAGCTTGAATATGGGTGTCAAAAGCGATACTCATACCGCTGAGTTGCTCGGTTGGTGAGAGAATAGTCTCTGGTGTTATGATTTTCATAGTGTCTCGATTCAAAAATATAAACGCGATTATAGCAATTTTCAAGGGATTACAATAAACCTTTACCTATAATGCACGAAGAAAAATATTATAGAGGCTTTTTAGTCTCACTTAAAAAGGTAAACAATGAAAGTAGTCGTAATCCAAGGTCCAAATCTTAACATGTTAGGTGTTCGTGAGCAAGCTATTTACGGACCAATGAAGTTAGAGCAGATCCATGCCCAGATGAAAGACTTTGCTGACAAAAACAAGATTGAGATCGAATTTTTTCAGTCAAACTTAGAGGGTGAGATCGTAGATAAAATTCAAGAGTGTTATGGTGAAGCTCAAGGTATTATCCTTAACGCTGCAGCGTATACTCACACTTCTATCGCGATCCGTGATGCGATCGCTGCTGTTGGTATTCCAACGATCGAAGTACACATCTCTAACATTCACCGACGTGAAGAGTTTAGAAAAGAGAACATGATCGCGCCAGTGTGTGCTTCATCAGTTGTTGGTTTTGGTCCATTTGGTTACCACTTGGCAATGATGGGTATGAATCAGATCATGCAAGAAGTGCAGGCTATGCAGGCACAACAACAAGCAGCACAACAGCCTCAAGCACAAGCGTAATCCATCTGTGTTGACACGAAGTATCTCAAGTTCACTGCAACTGTTTAAGACAGTAAACTTTCCGGCTTCGTACAAGACACAGACCCGTTATCGTCATCGTGCGATTGTTGGAGTGGGTGGTAATGTAGGTGACGTGCAACGTCGCTTCAATCACCTGCTTATCTACTTTAAACGTCAAAAAAATATTACCGTTTTACATACATCACCGGTTTTGAAAAATCCTCCTTTTGGTTACAACGAGCAAGAGGACTTTTTAAACTCGGTCATAGAGGTAAGTACAAACATGGGTCCACGCGTTCTTTTAGAGTTTTTGTTACGGACAGAAAAGCGTTTTAGAAGAAGACGAAGCTTTCCCAATGCTCCGCGCACTCTAGACTTGGATCTCATCTTTTTTGACAAGGTGAAAATGCAGACACCTCGCCTGACACTACCCCATCCTGAGTGGTCAAAACGAGAGAGTGTCATTATCCCTCTACACGCGTTAGGACGACATTAATGCCCCAAAACAACCGTGCGAAAAAGACGCGTTTTATAGCGATCACCAGTGGCAAGGGTGGGGTGGGTAAAAGTACCATCAGCTCAAATCTTGCCCATATCTTGGCTTCGGCCGGGGTTAAGGTGGGGATCTTTGATGCAGACATCGGTTTGGCAAACCTTGACGTGATGTTTAATGTCTCTGTCTCTAAAAATATTTTACACTTGCTCAAAGGTGAAGCGACACTTCAAGAGATCTTGATCAAAGTGAATGAGAACCTTATTCTGATACCGGGAGAGAGTGGAGAAGAGATCCTTAACTACTCCGACTCGGACATCTTTGAGCAGTTCATGAAAGAGGCTGAGGTTTTAAACGATCTAGACATCCTCATCATCGATACAGGCGCGGGTATCAATAAAAACACCCAACTCTTTTTACAGGCAGCAGATGATGTTGTGGTTGTGACGGTACCTGACCCTGCAGCGATTACAGATGCGTATGCTACAGTAAAAGTAGTAGCACGAGAACGTGATGATATGTACATGCTTTTAAACCAGGTCTCAAATGAACAAGAGGCTGAAGCGATCTTTGAACGTATCCATAAGGTGGCATTGGCCAATATTAGAAAAGATCTGAAGTTACAGTACTTAGGTAAGGTCAATGCAGACGCAAAGGTCTCTAACTCTGTTAAGCGACGGGCGCTATTTAGTCAAGCCTTCCCCTCGTCTGTGCCCAGTCGTGATCTACGCGCTATAGCTAAAGTCTTGGTCCAAAAGCTTGAACGTAATGTCTATGTGCGTCCTAAAGAGAGTGGTATCTCGGGTCTCTTTAAACGTCTACGTGAGCACTTTTAAAGACAATGGCTGAAGTTAACACTGCCTCACTGCTCTCTTCTACGGAGATCGATGCACTTTTAAGTATTTTCAACACCGACGAGACCAGAGATATTGGAGACATTCGTTTTGAAGCCTCCATGCAAAAAGTGGCGACACAGCTTGAACATTACTTGAACCTTTTAGGTATAGAGCATGTTACTGCAGTGGTTTCGCCGTTACTAAAGGGTAGTGAAACACTTTACCTCCATCAACCTCATGGTCATCTCTTAAGCAGTGTAGCGATAGCAACACCGCTGCTGCTGGCTATTGTTGGTTTGAAGTGTGGTGCGGGGGACGTTGATTTCACTCTTGAGCGAACCTTGACGACCTTAGAGTCTGAACTGATCACAGATGTTTGTGAAGAGATTACCTATATTGTAGAAAAAGAGCTGGAACGTTACCTGCAGCAAAATCTTTCAGAGATCTCAGAACATCCCCAACGTGTCGTTTTACAAGTCACCTCACAATCACTTCCAATAGAACTGCACTTTCAAAAAGCCCTTTCTCAAGTACAAGAGCCAAAAGAGGCGGTAGTTATACCAGAAGATGAGACGATAGTCGAGGCGATACTCGGAACCTTGGATGTGGTGACGATGGACAGTGGTAACATCTATAAAGTGATCCCCTTTGAGCAGAGGCGTTCACTTCTGCTTTTAGACAAAAGTGCAACATTTTATGCCAAACAGCGTGTTCAAAAGAGTAAAACAAGTTATACATTAGAGGCGTCGGCGCCAGTTGAACTTTTAAAAGATTGTTATTATATCTGTGTCGCAAAGGTGATGATACAGGATGCTCTGTTGTTAAAACTCGATTATAGTACCACATTGACACTCTCTCTTAACAAGCAAGTAGAGGTCCATAAAGATGGTCGAATAGTTGCAAACGCCAACATCACCATGCTTGATGGCGTGATGTTCATAAAAGTAATATAAGGATGAAGTATGTCAAACACTAAACATGTTGCTCCCGAAGTTGTCAAACGTTATGTACGAGACATTAAGTCAGCAGATGCCTGGAGTATGTTTAAGATCATGGCAGACTTTGTCAAAGGTTTTGATGAGCTTGGCGAGTTAGGACCAGCAGTAACAGTCTTTGGAAGTGCCCGTCTGACAGAAGAGAGTAAGTACTATAAAATGGCTACTGAGCTTTCCAGCAAGTTGGCGGCAAAAAAGTTTAATGTCCTCACTGGTGGTGGTCCGGGAATTATGGAAGCGGCCAATCGAGGTGCTTATGAGAAGGGTGGGGTGGAGTCTATAGGGCTTAATATCGACCTTCCGTTTGAGCAGAAGTTAAACCCGTACACTACCAAAGAGCAGACCTTTGACTACTTTTTTTCACGTAAAGTGATGTTGGTCAAGTACTCTTTGGCGTATGTCATTTTTCCGGGTGGTTTTGGGACCCTCGATGAACTTTTTGAGGCACTTACTCTGGTGCAGACACGTAAAGTAGAGGGCGTGCGCCTCTTCTTGGTGGGTAAAGACTTTTATGATCCTCTTATAGACTTTATAGATGAGTGTCTGATCTCTCATGGCATGATCGATGCCAGTGATGTTGACCTTATCACTATTAGTGATGATCTGGACTTTATTGTTGATGAGATAGAGAAGTCGTTAGAAGTCCAACTGGAAGGACTCAAAGAGGGTGGTCTTGTGGACACCAAACACTATAAGATGCTTTCGAAGTTCTTTGAAGAGCGTTATATCAATGAAGGTAAAGATTCTTAAATATGGGCAGATAGCTATTGGTATATGAACCGTTTTGGTTTTAGCGATAGCATATAGAAAATAAGGGTATCACACTCACACGATATATATAAGGAGACCAATGCAAGCTTTAGAGATCCTTCTCATTGAAGATGACCAACAGATGGCTGACCTCTTGGTTAAGTATTTAAATAAAGAGGGCATCAAGGTCTCACACCTCTTACGTCCTTCTCAAGCCTTGGCATCACTCGCGGTCAACACCTTTGACTTGATCATTCTAGACCTCTCCCTTCCTGAGATGGACGGTTTGGAGTTGTGCAAAAAGATCCGTAAGATGACTGATGTCTATATCATCATCTCCTCGGCGCGCAGTGATATAGACGACAAATTACAGGGTCTTGAAAATGGGGCGGATGATTATCTGCCTAAGCCTTATGATCCTCGTGAACTGCTTGCACGTATCAAAACGGTTATGAAACGCTCTAACACCATGAGCAGTGTGGAAGAGGAGGGACTGTTTCGCATCGACGACAGTGCGACACAGATCTTTAAAGAGGGAAAACTCCTTGACTTGACCTTGGCCGAATTTGAGATCTTGCGTCTAATGATAAAAAATCCCAACCGTACCATCTCTCGTGTAGATATTGCCAACTCTATGGATAGCCACCGTTTTGAGAGTGGGATTGAGAGCATTAACATTCTGGTGGGACGTCTGCGTAAAAAGATCGGTTCGCAACCGCTTGATGAGTTTATACAGACTGTGCGTGGGGTAGGGTACCGTTTTGTGGAACATTAAAAGCTACTCTATCATCTCTGCAGCACGTAGTGTCGGTTTTGTTGCAGCAGTCTTACTGGTGGTAGCAACGGTTTTAGCGATAAATGTGGCGATCTATCATGATAAAAACAATGAAGTTCATCGTGCGGTCATGCTCTATGACATTTTGTTTATGGAACATCCAACTCCTGAGGACTTTGAAAAGTACCTGAAACAGCATAACCTCACTCCTGTGACGGGTGTGGACATCAAAAATGTACGTGAGTTTGGTGTGCCGCTGATCGAAGATGAACTTTTACGTCGTACCTTGCAGTCTGGAAAGATAGAGATCTTTGTTTATAAAGAGCACTACTACTATGCGTATAAAATGCATGATATGTACTATTATCGCTCGGATGAGCCGATGACGCCGTTTACACTTTACATCTCTATAACGGCTATTTTTCTTTTGCTTCTACTGATAGTGATGTATCGTTACATCACTATGGGGGTTAAACCGCTTAAGCGTCTTCACCAACAGATTGTACGGTTTTCCCAAGGTGAAAAAGATATCGATACACGGGTTGATGGCAGTGATGAGGTGGCACAGGTGGCCAACGCTTTTCATGACTCGGTTGAGAAGGTGACTGCCTTGGAAAAGAGTCGCTCTCTTTTTATGCGTAATGTGATGCATGAGCTTAAAACACCGATCACCAAGGGTAAGTTGATGAGTGTTCTTTTGGAGATCGATGAGAGAGAACGCAGCGATCTTAACGAGCTTTTTGAGCAGATGCAGACCCACCTGAATGACCTTGCCCAAGTGGAGTCTCTTACCGCGAAAAGTCTAGAATTAGAACCCAAAGAGTACGCTCTGATCGATATTGTGGAACAGGTCTATGATATGTTGGGTATTACTGAAGACAAGTGTAAAAACTATGTACATCATGAAAAGGTTTCTGTTGACTTTAACCTTTTTGCGTACGCTCTTAAAAATCTTGTAGATAATGCCATTAAGTATGCAGAATCACTACCTGTCATAGTAAGATATAAAAATGACTGTATTGAAGTGATCAATAAAGGGGCACCTTTAAGTGAAGATTTTAATGCCTATCTTAAAGCCTTTGCAAGAGACAGAAACTATCACAGCATAGAGGGAATGGGACTTGGTCTTTATATCGCCAATGAGATCATTGAAAAACATGGTTATAACTTGCAATATGAATATAAAGATCATTCCCATTATTTTAAGATCTGCCTTTAACTCTGTGCAGCTTCGGAAAATCTTGCCTGAAAAAGTGCAACTTCAGTAAATCTTGCACCAAAACCTGACACTCCATGTGCAATAGCACACTATCGGTAAGGTGTTTGGTACAACCTTCACCAAATCTGTACTTTTTAATTTATTTCATTATGAATTTCAATCCCAAAAATCTATGGGAAACTCCCTTTTAAAATTAAGTATTTAAAAGAATTTAACATTTTTCTACTTGTTTATGAAACGTTTATAAAGCATATAAAAAGTGTATATTTGTTTATTTTATACTAGCCTTATCTAAAAAGAAAAAGGCTAGAAAATGACGAGAAAATTACTTACAACGGCACTTACAACAGCGACGCTTATGAGCACAACACTTATGGCTCAAGAGTTAGAAGTTAAAATCACCAACAACACTAACGGTATCTACTTTACACCACTTTTGGTCTCAGCACATCCTTCGACAACGGCACTTTTTACAACTGGCGTTGCAGCATCTGCTCACTTAAAAGCGATGGCAGAGGGTGGAGACGTCTCTGGTTTGGCAACGGATCTTGGAACTGTTAATGCGGATGTTATGACAAATCCTGCTTCAGGACTTTTAGCACCTGGTACTACAACTATGACAACATTGGTAACAGCCGATGAAAACACAAACCTTTCCGTCGTTGCTATGATGTTACCAACCAATGATGGATTTATCGGACTTAACAACTGGAAAGTACCAACAACACCAGGAACGTACACAATTAACATTAATGCTTATGATGCCGGTACAGAAGCCAACACTGAGTTGATCGCAGATATTCCTGCTGATCCCGGAACTAAAAATGGTACAGGTGCTACGGGTTTTAATGTGACAGCAGAAGGTTATGTCCATATTCACAGAGGCAATGTTGGCGACAGTGATGCGAGCGGTGGCAAAAGTGATCTTGATGCTGCATCTCACCGCTGGTTGAACCCGGTAGCAACTGTTAGTGTAACGGTGAAATAAGATGTTAGGCCGTATTTTAATGAGCAGCGCATTGATCGCTGCGGGTCTGGGTTTTAGTGGCTGTGGTGACAGCGATGAGATGATGGATACAGAGGTAAAGATGCCAAAGTATGAGATCTCTATCACCAACCTCACAGCAGGACAACCGATGGCACCTGCTATTGCGGTTTTGCATAATGCCAACTATATGATGTACACTTTGGGGACATCTGCGTCAGTGGCCTTGGAGACTTTGGCAGAGGGTGGAGACAACAGTATGTTGTTAGCCGAGGCCAAAGCAACGACTGATGTTGATGATGCAGAAGGGTTTTCTGGAGTTCTAACACCGGGCAGTACACTAAGTGTTACAGTAGAAGGTGATGATGACTATCTCTCTTTAGCAGGGATGCTGGTCAATACCAATGATGGGTTTGTAGGACTCAGAAGCTACCACCTCTCGCATCTCAGTGTGGGTGAAGCAGAGCGCTTGGAGCTCTCAACCTATGACGCCGGTACAGAAGCCAACAGTGAAAGTGCTGCAACGGTACCGGCACAACAAGGAGAGGGCTTCAATACTGCTCGTAATGACGCTAACGATAAAGTGCGCTCTCATGCCGGTGTCGTCACTGCAGATGATGGTCTAAGCAGTTCCGCTTTAAGTAGCATACACCGTTTTGATAACCCAACCGCGATGGTGGTCATTAAACGTATGCAGTAAACCTTGGATTCTTAGTTAACTACTAAGGATACCTCTCTTTACAGTCTCTTTTTGCTATCATGGCGTCAATATAAATGGTAAAAAGAAGTGATTATGGCGAAGCAAAAAGTATTGATCGGTATGAGTGGTGGGGTGGATTCTACAGTCTCTACCATGTTGTTACAAGAAGAAGGTTATGAGGTCGAGGGGCTTTACATGCGTCTGCACTCTAAACCTGGTTATCATGAGATCCATCAGGCCCGTGCTCAAAAAGCGGCAGACTTTGCAGGAGTAAAACTTCATGTACTGGACTTGGAAGAGACCTTCCAGCAAAAAGTTATTAATCCTTTTATAGAGACCTATAAAGAGGGGAAAACGCCTAACCCTTGTGCTCTTTGTAACCGTAATCTTAAGTTCGGCGAGATGTTAAAGTTCGCGGACAAGGTGGGTGCAGACTTTTTAGCGACCGGACACTATATCCAACATGATGGTAAATACCTCATACAAGCAGAAGATGACACCAAAGACCAATCCTACTTCCTTTTTTATATCAACAAAGAGATCGTACCACGACTTAAGTTCCCTCTGGGCACCCGTCATAAAAAAGACATTAAAGCGATGGCTGCCAAAATCGAAGGACTGGAGTCTTTTGCCTCTCAAGCTGAGTCAAGTGAGATCTGCTTTGTAGAGACCACTTACACCAATGTCTTGAAAGATTATGTCAAAGTAGACCAGCCAGGTGATGTCATAGACAGTGAAGGAAACGTGGTGGGAGAGCATAAAGGTTACATGCACTACACCATAGGCAAGCGTAAAGGCTTTACCGTAAAAGGTGCACATGATCCACACTATGTGACCAAGATCATCCCAGAAAAAAACCAGATCGTTGTTGGTCTCAAACCAGAATTAGAGTGTTTTGATGTAGAATTAAAAGACATCAATATGTTTGATGAACGTACCAGTTTTGATACAACAGTAAAGTTGCGTTACCGCACTTACGCCGTACCATGTCACGTAGAGATCGAAGGTAATACCGCCAAGATCCAATTGCATGAGCCGGTTTTAGGTGTCGCTGCCGGTCAAGCCGCTGTCTTTTACGATGACAACAAACTCATCGGTGGTGGCTGGATCGCATAAATACGTGATAACACTTCACATCTGCTAATACTTTCTAGTATTAGCTATATCTACATTTTCTCTTCTAAAACCATCAAAATATTTACAGCTATCTGGATTAAGAACATCTGTAAAAAATGACTTAATAAATGCTCTCAGTCATATCAAAAAACAAGATATTTCTATATCATTATGGTAAATATAGCAGATAATTGGTATTATTTAAGTAAGTATATTTACTTAAGGAGTAAATTATGGGTATTGTTTTTAAAAATAGGTCAATGATAAGTGTAGCTTTGACAGCAAGCTTATTGCTGGCGGGATGTAGTGGTAGTGACGAGGACTCAGGTGGTGGAAGTGGCACTAACACACCACCACCTGCTAGCTCTATAGCAACAGGTAAAGGTGTTGATGGCTATATTGCAGGTGCTCACCTTTATGCTGATATTGATGATAATCATGCTGAAAATAGTGGTGATCTCTCAACAACAACTGATGACAGTGGTAACTTTACTTTTAGTGCCTCTGTAGAACATGGAAAGTATCTCTATTTAAGTGGTGGTACAGATGTTGTTACACATAGCGCTTTCACAGGAGTACTTAGTGCAAGTTATCAGGGTACGACTACAATAGTCTCTCCGCTCTCTACCATGGTAGTGGCATTAATGCAACAAGAAGGACTGAGTTATGAGGAGGCTGTCGCTCGAGTAGCGTTAGCCATGGGTTTAGAGACCGCACAAGTAGTTGCGGACCCTTATGCTCAACCTGGTGACATTACACTTTTTGTCGCTTCTCAACGTGTTATTTCAGCAGCTATCACTATGGGTGACGACTTTACAGCAGCTGTTCAGGCACTGGCTGCGGCAGACATGAATGTCACACAGGCAGCTAACAGTTTGGGCATTCCTCCAACAGAGGTCGAAGCGGTAGATGCGTATTTACAAGACTTAGGACCACGACTGCCATTAGGTGCGACAGCAGAGGAGTTAGCCACTTTTCAAAATGCGATCGATGATGCGATCGATGATCCTTCTAACATACCAAGTGCAGAAGATTCAGCTACGGTCTCTAATGCTTATGGCTGTTTGGAATTTGCGACAATAAAAGGTCAAAACAGCTCTGAAAACAACATTACATCAGACCTGAACATTACTGCATGTGATGCGCGTAATCCTGATGCATCTTTGACTTGGAGCAGTAGTGACCCATCGGTTATTGCTGTAGACGGGATTATTGTGAGACCTGTATATACTGCGACTACAGCAGTGTTAGAGGTCTCTATTGTGACAGATACCGTCTCTCGTACACGTAGTTATACTTTGACTATACCACGACTCGACAACCATCTACCGGTGAGTGTCGCGGACCAAAACACAACAAATGAAGGGATTCCGATCTCTTTTAATGTGTTGACAAACGACAGTGATGCAGATGGTGATACACTCTCTTTAGTTGCTGTTTCCAATGGTGTAGCCTTTAGTGCAGATGGTCGCGTGACCTATACACCAGAAGAAAATTTCAATGGCCTTTTTAATTTTAATTATAGTGTAAGAGACAGTTGGGGTGATGAGGTTAATGAGAGCGTAAGCATTACTGTAATCCCGGAAAATGATGCGCCTCAGTTAATGCCTATCGCTTCACAATCACTGCCAGAAGACTTTGGTGTAGGACATCTTACTATCAATGCTACAGATGATGATACTCCAGCGACCTCTTTGACCTATAGTGTTGTCAGTGTCGTTCCGGCGATAGTCAATGCTTCATTTACTGGAAGCGAACTTGACTTAACCTCCAAACAAGACCTAAATGGTGATGCAAACATTACCGTCATGGTCTCAGATGGTGATAGTAATAGCACGCGATCGTTTATGTTGACAGTTACTCCTGTTGATGATGCACCAGTCTTATCGCCGTTAGCCCCAGTGAGTATAGATGAAGACAGCGGCATCTACCATGTTACTGCCGTAGCGACAGATATTGATAACAGTGACAGTGCTATTGCTTATGCACTGGTCTCTACTGACACAAGTATACTTACTGTTTCAGGTATGGATCTTGTGAGCGTCAGTAATGCCTATGGAAATGTTGATATAAATGTTACAGCAACTTCTAGCGGGTTGACAGATTCAAAGATTATACATGTAACGGTTAATGCAGTTGACGATGCGCCTCTCATTGACCCTATCAGTAATATAACAGTTACTGAAGATAACGGTACGATCAGAGTGACACCTCATGCAACTGACATTGACAACAATGACTCAGCAATTACTTATACCTATGTCTCAAGTGATCCGTCTATCGTCAGTGATGGTACGGCTATCGCAACGATGCCTGATGCTAATGGAGTCGCTACCATTACAGTGACCGCTATTTCCAATGGAGTAAATGTTAGCACTACATTTGATGTGACAGTAA
>WGDB01000079.1 GCA_015493495.1 Helicobacteraceae bacterium
AAAGAAGCTCATGCTCTGTTATAAGTTCAAAACCTAAAAAGAGTGCTTCTCTATAACGCTGTACCTCTTTGGCTTCGCGAGATATGTTTTCGGTGCTGACACTGGCACGAAATAGTTCGTCATGTGTTGTGACCACATTCTCGATCTCAGAACTGTCCTTCGCCTCTTGAAGAGAGAGGGCATTGATCAAAATACTTTGATTAGGAATAGAACGCGCAGCACCTTTCAGCTCAGCCAACGCACGGTTCGCACGTATAATTTGTTTTAAGATAGGTTTTGACTCTACATCATCAGTTAACGGAAGTGGAGGTGGAATATATTCATGATCCATTTTAGCTCTTTCGATAGTGGTAAATAATTAACTATTTTACCACAAAATGGAGAATAGTGGTAAATTTATCTAGTTTTTACGCATGTTATTTCGATAGTGGTAAGTTTTTCTATATTTTATACAGATTGTTAGACGGTCTCTATTATGCTGGTTCTATAAATAACTCACAAATATCGACGTCTAATGCTTTAGACAACTTATAAGGATGCTCCACATTACAATCTTTCCATTTTCCCAATTCTGCTTGAGAGACTAGGGTGACATAATAATGACACTTTGTTGCAACATTGCATTGTGTTATACTTTCCCATGGACACGAAAAAAGAAACTTTAGGTTTTTTGCAAGCAAACCAAACATTGTTAAAAGAGAAACATCATGTTTCAAAAATAGAGCTTTATTCAAAAGAATTTAATGATCTAGATGACTTCTCCATAGGAGCTTATAATGCCTAACCAACTAGAACCAAGCAACCCCCAACAACTCCCAAATTTCGTAATCTTCAAAATAGATAATGCTAAAGTTAACATTGATGTCTTTGTCAAAGATGAGACACTGTGGCTTACTCAAAAGCAGATAGCCGAGCTTTTTGAAACAACACCACAAAATATCACTTTACATTTAAAAAACATATATCAAGAAGAAGAACTAAATGAAAATGCAACTTGTAAGAATTTCTTACAAGTTCAAAAAGAGGGAAACAGAGAGGTAAAAAGAAAGCGTAAATATTATAATCTCAAAACTATTACAGCAGTTGGTTATCGTGTAAATTCTCATAGAGCTACAGAGTTTAGAAAATGGGCTACAGAAATTTTGCATGAGTACATTGTAAAAGGTTTTGCTATGGATGATGAGCGGTTGAAAGCTGTTCATCATTTTGGAGTGGATTATTTTGAAGAGCAACTCGACCGCATAAGAGAGATACGACTGAGTGAGCGAAGATTTTATCAAAAAATTGCAGATATTTATGCATTGAGTGCTGATTATGACAAAAATTATAAAACTACAAAAAAGTTTTATGCAACACTTCAAAACAAACTACATTGGGCTATTTGTGGTAAAACAGCGGCTGAGATCATCTACTCTGAATCAGATGCGACTAAAATATTTATGGGTCTTAAAACGTGGAAAAATGCACCAGATAAAAAAATACTCAAAGGCGATGTAACCGTAGCAAAAAATTATCTTAGTGTTGAGCATATAGAGCAGTTAAAAAGGTTGGTTTCTGCTTATCTTGATTTGGCAGAAGATAGAGCCTTGAGAGGGATTGTGATGAATATGAAAGACTGGGCAGAGTTTTTAGACAAGTTTTTGGCACTCTCTGATTACCCTATACTGCTTGATAATGGAAAAGTATCAGCCCTTGAAGCAAAACTAAAAGCGCATGCAGAGTATGAGAAATATAGAGTGATACAAGATAAAGAGTATATCTCCGATTTTGATAAACTCCTTTTAGAGATGGAAGAAAAAGATGTTAAATAATGTAACAGAAAATGAGATAGAACTCCCAACAAAGAGGTGTCAGGTCACTAATATCTAAAGATGCTCCACATTAAACCGTTTTCCTTTCCCCAACTCTGCTTGAGAGACTAGGGTGGTAGAAGCATGCCCGATCTCACCAGACAAAGCCAGCTGGCTCAAACCTTTTAACTCCCGGTATTTCTTTACATTTTTACCAATAACTACATATAACTCTTGGACTTCTTGATTAAGGTCCATACATTGCATAAAACAATGGCATAATATTCTTATAGAAAGAGATGGGTTTAATATGACAGATTTACCAAATGGTCTTTATGATCTACTTCATACATCACTACTCCATGAACGTTTAGAAAAAGCGGGATTATTAGACCGTACAGTTTGGAAAGAGTTAGATGCAGATGAGGTTATAGAACGGTTATCGACTCCATTAGCACATGAAATTGCAAAATATTTAAGTGAAGTGATTTCTGGAAAACAAGGTAGCTCATTAGAAACAGCATTAGAAGATGTTTTCCAGTCTCCAAATGTTTTATATAAAATCGTAGAAACACTTCGTCCAAAATCATTAGAATCTTTGCAGGAAATAAAGCCTCTACAACCTATTATTACTACAAATGAACGTCCAGATACTCCTTTATCTGTCTCTGCTCTTTTAACCGGATCATCTCGAAGTCCTGCTTTACGAACACAACTTATCAAAGAATTGATAACATGTGATAGGGCTGATTGGCTGGTCTCTTTTATCAAATTTTCAGGTATTTTGCCACTATTACCAGCGTTGCGTGAATTTACTCAGACACCAGCACCAGATGGTGGGCTTAGATTACGTATCGCTACAACGTCGTATATGGGCGCAACAGACGTTAAAGCAATTAAAACATTACTAGAATTACCAAATACTCAAGTTCGAGTTTCATATGACACAAAAAGGACACGGCTACATGCTAAAGCTTATCTCTTTTATCGTGATACGGGGTTTGGATCGGCATATATAGGTTCTGCAAATGTCTCAAAAGCTGCTTTAGATGAAGGGCTAGAATGGACGGCAAAAATTAGTCAATATGAGACAGAACATTTATGGAAGCATGCCATCGCTACTTTTGAGTCGCATTGGGAAGATGAGTCAGAATTTACCTCTTGTGAAGTACAAGACTTGCCATCTTTAGAGAAAGCACTATCTTCTGAACGAGGGAAAGGGTTAAGTGATGAGACGATATCCTTTTTTGATCTTCGCCCTTACTCTTATCAGAAAACAGTTTTAGAAGACATAACTGCAGAGAGAGTGGCGGGTAAATATAAGCATTTAATAATAGCTGCGACTGGTACAGGCAAGACAATGATTGCTGCTTTTGATTATAAAAACTATTGTTCACTCAAAAGTGGCCACCCTAAACTATTATTTATTGCACATCGTGAAGAGATACTCAATCAAGCGTGTTCCGCTTTTCGCCAAGTTCTTCGAGATGGAAGTTTTGGTGATGTTGTAGTTGGAGGTAAATTACCTACTCAAAGTAATCATTTGTTCTGTTCAGTGCAAAGTTGGAATAGTCGAAATTTTGATGAGTTTGCTTCAGATTTTTTTGATTATGTTGTTTTAGACGAAGCACACCATGCAAGTGCCTCATCATATCAAAAGTTGATCAAACATATCTCTCCAGACTCTTTACTTGGTTTAACGGCCACACCAGAAAGAACTGATGGTCAGGATATTCGTCAAGACTTTGGAGGGACTTTTACGCATGAAATTCGATTACCTGAAGCTATAGAAAAAACATTGTTAAGTCCATTCCATTATTATGGTGTTCCTGACTTAGCCGGATTAGACTTTTCCTCTTTAGCGTGGAAACGTGGAGGCTATGATATTCAGCAACTACGTGAACAATTAGAAGGAAATAGCAAACGGGCAAAATGGGTAATGGATCAGACAGAGTTGCATGTTTCAGATATCCATAACGTGCGGGGGATCGGTTTTTGTGTAAGTGTGGAACATGCAGAATTTATGGCGACTTTTTGTAATGAACATAATATCTCTGCTATAGCATTAAGTGGAGAAACTTCTAAAGATATACGAAGAAAAGCGCAACAGCAACTTGAAAGTTATGAAGTCCATTTCATTTTCACGGTTGATTTATACAATGAAGGAGTTGATATACCAAGTGTGAATACGGTCTTGTTCCTTCGGCCAACAGAGAGCTTGACACTGTTCTTACAACAACTTGGTCGAGGGTTACGTTTGCATGAAGACAAGTCTCACCTGACAGTATTAGACTTTATCGCACCACAACATCGCCGCTTTAGTTTTGCAAAAAGATTTCAAGCATTAACAAGTAGGCCAGAGCTCAGAATAGATAAACAAATAGAACGTGATATGCCTTATGTCCCTTCTGGATGTTTAGTCTATTTAGAAAAGCAGGCAAAAGAAGATGTGTTAAATAACATTCGCTCAGCTGCAGCTAGTTTACGAGGTGAACAACTCTTGAGTGAGCTTCGTCGACTACAGGCGCAGACAGATGGTAATCCATCTTTACAACAAATGATAGACTACTTACAGCTAGATACTCCAGATGAAATATACAAGCGAGGATTACCTCATGTTCTGCTATCCAAAGCAGAAGGAAAAGAAAGTTTTGATGACAAAATAGATTTTAATGTTGTTCTTGCCAAAGGATTCCGTCGACTTTCCTTTATGGACGATACTTATTTTATTGAAGATGCTAAGCGTCTTGTAACAACTGGTAAAAGTTTTTCGAGATTAACTAAACCATTGTTACACAGTTTGTTGTGGAATAAAAACAAACCTGAAGATGGAACTATTGAAGCTGTAGATAGCTTTATAACTTCTCGTACAGGAGTTAAACAGGACTTAATAGAACTGTTTGATTGGCTTTTAACACATAAGGTTCCCTTGCCAAAGCAACAATTAGAAAGTTTAACAGGTCCCTTGACTTTACATGCGTCATATACAAGAGAGCAAATACTGCTTGCTGTCGGTTTAGGGTCTTTTGAACAGCCTAGAAGTTCACGTGAAGGAGTGCTACACGTCCCTAATCGTAAAATAGATATTTTTTTTGCTGATATTAATAAAAGTGAATTAGATTTCTCTCCAACTACCATGTATGAAGATTATGCAATAAGTAATAAGCTATTTCATTGGCAAAGCCAATCACAGACCGGTGAATCTTCACCAGTAGGAAAACGTTATATAAATCATGAAGAAAAAGGGTATACACCACTATTATTTATTCGAGACCGCAAAAAACTACAGAATGGTTTAACGGCACCTTACCTTTATGTAGGACCATTGAAATATAAAAGACATGAAAGGTCTAAACCAATTTCATTTGTTTGGGAGATAGAATATGCATTACCAGCACGTTGTATGATGTGGGCACAGCAAGTAAAATAAGTTTTTGTTATAAAAGTTAGTTATACTGATATCAAAGCTTACTAAATGAGAATAACAATATTTTATATACTAGAGCTACTTTAATTAGAATACCATAAATCCTTCGTATAATATACATAATTAAATTAGATGGAATTTTATACAATGCCTAAAGAAGCTCTTTTTATTGATATTGAAGCTACCCATAGCGGGGATATTCAAGAAGTTGGTGTTATATATAAAAATGAAGAGCTAAAAACAAGTTCACTTCAAAATATAAAAGAGTTTATTTCTCAAGCAAATACAAATTATATTGTTGGACATAATATAATTGCATTTGACAAAAAGCTCTTGGAAAATACTTCTGTAAGCAGTCTGTTTCATGAGAAAATTTTCATAGACACTTTACCTGTTTCAATGCTTCTATTTAATGAAAAAACTTTCCATAGTCTCCCAAAAAACTATAAAAGTGAAGATTGCTTTTTAAATGACCCTGTTAAAGATGCACAACTTTCAAAAGATCTTTTGGAAAAGTCTATTGCAAAGTTTAAAACGCTGCCTACACTACAAAGAAATATCTTATATACTTTGCTAAAAAAGGAAGAAGTATTTCAAGGCTTTTTTAATTTTATAGATGAAGATAGTTATGAAGAACTTTCAGTTCCTATTCTAAAAGGAACAATACTTAATGTTTTTAAAACTATTATCAAGAATGAAGATGTTTTAGAAGAAGCACTATTAATAAATAAAGTAGAGTTGGCTTTTATTTTGGCAATAAGAATGCCTGAACTCGAGGTAAATGCTCAGCCACCAAAAGTTTTATATGATTATGAAAACATTACAGCTTTACAAGAAAAGTTATGTTTTGATTATGATAAATCAATAGAAAATTTAAGTAGCTTTGCAGAAGATACTTTTGGTTTTGGAACATTTAGAGAATTCCCTCGTCAAGATGCTACTTTAGAAACAGGGATGATGGTTTCACAACAAGAAATTGTCGAAGCCGCCTTGAAAGCTAATGAATCCTTTCTTGCTATTTTACCAACGGGTGGTGGAAAAACATTTACATTTTGGTTACCAGCTCTTATTAAAGCGAAAGCATTAAAGACGTTAACCGTTGTTATCTCTCCTTTACAAGCACTTATTAAAGATCATATGGATAGTTTTCATGAGTCAGTTGCAAACTATAAAGCTGTTGCCTTAAGTGGATATCTTTCTCCTTTAGAACGAGCTGATGCTATTGATAAGGTTGTTAATGGTGATGCTGATGTCCTCTATTTAGCACCAGAAAGCTTACGTTCAAATGCTGTTTTTAATTTACTTAAAAATAGGGTTATTGAAAGATTTGTCATTGATGAGGCACATTGTCTATCAACATGGGGTAATGATTTTAGACATGATTATTTTTATATAGGAGCTTTTATTAATGATTTATTAGAGGCAAAACCTTTCCAAGATTATATTCCTGTTTCATGTTTTACAGCAACGGCAAAACCAAAGGTGATTGATGATATTACATCGTATATAGAAAAATCACTCGATGTTGAAATGAAACGTTATATCGCGGTTCCAGAGAGAAAAAATCTAGATTATGTGGGGACCTCTGTTCATAATGATAAAGATAAATATACAAAGCTTTTAGAATTGATTAAAACCAAAGAAGGGTCTACTCTAATTTATATTCCTTCTTCAACAAAAACCTGCGATAAGATAGCTGAACAGTTAGCCCTTGATACAGGTAAAAATGTTGCATCTTTTCACGGAAAATTAGAAACAGATATAAAAATGCAAATTCTAAAAGATTACATAGATGATACTATTGATATTGTTGTTGCGACAACAGCCTTTGGAATGGGTGTAGATAAACCAAATATTAAGAATGTTATTCATTATGAGATCTCTGAATCATTAGAAAATTATGCACAAGAAGCAGGAAGAGGTGCAAGAGATCAGAGCATACGTGCATCTTGTCCTCTTCTATTTAGCGAATCTGATTTAGATAAACACTTTACAACATTAAGCCGTTCTAAGTTAAATGCAGATGAGATTAATGCAGTGTTTAGAGTCCTTAAAACAGATACACGAAATCCAGTGACTTTTACAACGCGTGAAATAGCTACTAAAGCGGGATGGGACACCGAAGATAGTTCTAATGATTATGATATGAAAGTAAAAACAGCTTTACTAGAGCTAGAAAGAGAAGAATATCTTCAACGTTCACGGAATCAAGTAAAATATTATGCAGATTCTATCTCAAAAGATGCATTTTTAAACCTTGAAAAAGAGTACGAGTCGGGATGTTATGATGATGAGTCAAAAGTAAGACTTTCACGTGTGTTAAATACAGTAATTGGCTCGGGAAAACCAGATGCTGTACAACTAGATGAGTTAACAGAAATTTTAGGGTATTCCCATGAAGAAGTTTCGCAATCAATTTTAAAATTAAAAGGTATAGGTGTTATATCTGATGCAAAAGACTTGAGTCTTAGTATTTCTAAAAAAGGAGTAGATAATTATTCCAAGTATGTGAAGATTGAAGTATTATTGTATGAGTATCTACTTCAAGAGAGTGGACATGTTATTAGAATGAGTACATTAAATCAGTATCTTTCAGAAAATATTTCTTTATCACTGAAAAACGAAAATGTAATTGCTACTATAAAAATATTAATAAAAAGCTGGAGAGGACGTGCGCATCAGTTTAAATTTAATAGAATAGATAGACAAAAAGATCTTTGGTATTTTGAGTTTATTGATAAGAAACTACTTAGAGAATCAATTAGTTATAAGCAACATGTCTCATTAAAACTTGTAAAGTTCTTTTCAAAAAATATAAATACCAGAAAACCAACAGAGAAAGTGAGTGTAGAGTTTTCTATGCTTGAGATGCAAGAAGAATTTAAAATACAAAACTCAAAAATAATTGATAAGGCGCTACTACATCTACATGACTTGAAAATTTTAGAACTTGGAAAAGGTCGTTTTATATATTACTCACCTATGAGTATTCAAAAGTCTGAAAAAATGTTAATGCCAAGAAAACGTTATACTAGAGCAGAATATAAGATGAGGTTAGAACCTTATTATCAATATAAAATGGAATCGATACATATAGTAGGAGAATACTCTTCAAAGCTTGTAAGTGACTCAAATAAAGCTCAAGCTTTTATGAAAGATTATTTTACACTCTCATATAAAAACTTTGTAAAGAAATATGGGGAGTTAAAAGAGAAGTTTAAACGACCAATGACAGAGTATCGGTTTAATAAGATATATAAAGAACTTTCCACTGAGCAAAAGCTTATTATTGAAGATAAGAACTCTCAAGCAATGATGATTTTAGCTGGACCAGGAAGTGGAAAAACAAAAGTATTAGTTCATAAAATTGCCTCTTTAATCTTACAAGAAGACATTAAGCCTGATCAATTTCTAATGCTAACGTATTCTAGAACTGCCATGTTAGAGTTTAAGTCACGTCTATTTCAGTTAATCGGACAGTTAGCCTATGATATAGATATCTTTACTTTTCATGGATTCGCCTTACAATTAATTGGACGAGAGGTTGATAGTACTAAGAATGATTTACTAAAAAATGTTATTACATTAGCCACGCAACAAATTAATGAGGGTAGTGTTGAAGTTCCTTTTAAAACTGTACTAGTTTTGGATGAGTATCAAGATATTAATCATGAAGGATTTGAGTTAATAAAGGCATTAGCAAAGGCTCATGACAATAAAAAGCGTCTGATTGCAGTTGGTGATGATGATCAATGTATTTTAAAAAATGTAAATGGAGCGGATATAGGTTTTATTCAAAAATTTGAGGATGAATTTGGTTTTGATGACGAAGGAAATAAGTCTTTTTGTCAATATGAACTACTCAGAAATTTTAGAAGTGACCAAAGTATCGTTGAGTATTCTAATGCATTTATTCATAAGCTTACAAAGCGATATAAGCAGCATCCTTTAGTGTCAAATTCGAGTTACAATGGTGAAGTGTCCATAACACAGTGTATCTCTCAATATCTCCAGAAACCAGCAGTTTTAAATGCAAAAGAAAAATTTGAAGAGGGGAAATCGATAGCAGTTCTTGCATTTAGTAATAATGAAGTTGCGGATATTTATGCTCTTTTACATGAAGAAAATATCAAGGTCAGTTATTTACTCAATAATGAAGGTTTTACTCTAAGTGGTTTAGTTGAAATCAGTTATGTTAATGAATTGCTCAATGGAAAAGATTTAGATGAAAATCTCGTCTGGTGGGCCTATGAAGAAGCTAAAAAACGTTACCAAAACTCTAAAAATATAGATGTCCTTTATGGTGTAGTTAAAGGTTTCATAAAAGATCATGAAATTTACACCCAATCATTATGGCGAACATATTTAGAAGAGATCTCTTCTGAACAGTTTACAAGTGACTCTAACCGTGTCCTAGTGTCAACTATCCATAAATCTAAAGGTAAAGAGTTTGATACGGTTGTATTAGTGGCTCATAAGCAGGCAGTTAATGATGACTTTAGACGACTGTTTTATGTTGGAATGACCCGAGCCAAAAAGAGTCTAATTATTATTACAGATCATGAAGTCTTTAATCAAGACGTACAGTCTCAAACAAGATGTAAGTTTGATGCTATTTTGTACCCTGAACCTAATCGTAAAACACTTGTTATGGGCTTATCTGATCTCTGGCTTAGTTTCCAAGGTGGGCAAGATATTCAAAACGTAGATTTGATTGCAGGAACTAAGGCTACAATTGAAGAAGTAATGCCATCAAAACCATACTTTATTATGCAAAATGGATTAATGATTGCAAGGTTTTCTAAGAAAATGAATGAGCAGATTAAATTATTAGAACGTCAATCTTATAAAATTGTTGATGTAGAAATTGAAAATGTTATACATTGGTTTGATGAAGGTGCATTAGTTTATAGGCAAGAGCCTTTATGCAAGATAGTACTGCAAAATAATGTACTATAACAGCTACATTTTTTATTAAGTAGGTTAAACATACTTAAGGACAAGCAGAGAATATGGGATCAGTTGCCAATATTTGAAAGTTTATTCCTCATAGTAAAAACACTTCAGAATTTTGATCTCGTCAAAATTATCACTATTAAAGAATACCTCGATTAGCTGGTACTCCTCTATACCTTTATCAGTAACTATATCAATAAAAACAGTCCGAATCTTTTTCTCATTACCAAGCAGTTGGCGGAAATAGATGAGTGGGTAGTAGAGTTGTAGCAGGGAGAAAGTTTTTTGTGGTTTGGCTCCTGTCTTTGCTTCAAAGATGATGATCTCATCTTCGTTTTCCAGGACAAGGTCAATCTCGAATTGGAATCCTGGGTTGATGGTTTTGTTTCCCTTGCTTGTTTTGAAGGTCAGTGGTGTTGTGAGCTTTATCTTCCCAAATTGTCCGTAGAGTAAACGTGTATTGGTTTTGTTGTGGATCGTCTTTTTCAAGACACTGTAATGATCGCCATCGACAAAATGGTTGATGATGCCAAGGGCTACGGCTTTGTTGAGGTAGGCATTTTCATTGCGTTCAAACTTGACTTTGAGTGTTTTGGGGACAAAGCTGTCTATAGGATGATAGTCGTCGGATGATATGGCTGTATAGTTTATGTTCTGCAAGTCAAAAAAGATATCACCCTTGTAGAAGAAAAACTCTGCTTGTCCTGCACGGACAGGGTAGAGCTTGTTGCTAATGAAGTAATCGGAAAGCTGAGCAGTTTTATATAGAGGAATCCAATTGCCGGGCTTAGGTTTCTCAAACTGCGAAGCAGAAAAGTTCTCTGAAGTACCAAGAAAAGGGTTTTGAAATGTCTCACTTGGAAAAACGACGTATCGGAGATTAGGAATCTGTCGGACTCATGCTCAATTGGCTACAAAATCCACTCTTTTGTCCTATTCTCAGCTCCTTTTCGTTGAATAGCTATGGCTATTCGCCTCAAACGAGCCAAAAATATGCCTAAAAGATTGAACTTTTCACTTCAATCAGATGAGTCTGACCGACTCCTGGAAAGTGCTCAAAGAGCTTGGGTGAAACTGTTTGCAGTTTTGTCTGTATCTCTTCCCAGTCTTTTTTTGCCATGTTTAAGAAGTAGTAATGAGTGATAAGATTTGAGTTTTCAGTTTTGGCAAATGTGTTTGAATAATACTCCAAATTTCGGTGGAGTCAATACCGAAGTAGTCATGAGCAACGATGTTTCTAAAGTCCTTTATATCTTGCCATGGAATGTCAGGATGATTTGTTCTGTATTCACTGCTTATCTTTGCAACCATCTCACCGATAATAATGAACTGCATCATTGTTGCATCGAAATTAAGTTCATTATGATAAAAATCATCATCATCCTTAAAAGGACTGCTGTAGCGTTCTATCTTTTCGATAGCGTCTAAGATTGTAGAAAGGGTGGCAGCGTCATTAGACATAGATAGCATCTTTTAAAATAGTGTCTCTGGCAAAAGGTTTTAGATACTTTTCGTTGGCTATATCAATGTTGCGGTGAAAATAGTTTTGCAATAATGCCTTTAAGTGGCGTTTGTTAGTGTAGACATCACCAGGGTTATCAACATAGCGCACGAGAATGTCTATGTCGCTTTGAGTAGTTGCCTCATCTCTTGCAAATGAACCAAAAAGCGCAATTTTGGCAATGCCAAACTGTGTTTTGAACTCTGATTTATGCTCTTGTAAAAATGCTAAGATATTTGTTTTATTCATCAGACTTCCTTTAATGGTTTACCTATTGCTGTCATGGTTGGAACATTATAACATTCTTCACTCTTCAAAATGTTTGTCCAGTTTATCCAAAAGCGCAAGACCTCTTTTTGTGTCTCCTCTTTTAGCCGCTACCTCAAAGCGTGTTTTAGCATCGAATTGAGCTAACGCGACGGTAGCAAACTCATCGAACAGCTTGTTTAGACTAATGCCTTGGTCTTTGGCATACTGCTTTAGACGTTCATGTTTACTGTCTGGTATGCGTAGGGTTACAGTACTCATAATATCTCCTTTATGCAGTTTTCAAGAAGTTTTGGTTCTGCGGCTTCCAGCTTGTGCTGTATCTCTTCCCAATCTTTTTTTGCCATGTCTCTTTCGTTTTTGTCAATTGTAACCAAAGAGCATTAAGAGCTTTCTGTCAACAGATTTTCACAGATTAGACGAATGTACATAACATTTTTAAATTTCTAGCGAAACCTTTTGTAAGTTGTCATCTTTTTTAAGTGTCTTTACAATATGTAGTTACAATGATGGAAGTACAAAGAATTAAAGAAGAGAGAAGCCTCATGAGTGAGATGATTATCTATGAAAACAGCAGTGGCGATATAAAAGTAGATGTGACGTTTGAAGATGAAAGCCTTTGGCTCTCGCAAGCACAACTTTGTGAAGTGTTTGGTAAAGCAAAAGCTACTATAAGTGAACATATATCTAATATATTTTTAGAAAAAGAACTGGAAGAAAATGCAACTGTTCGGAAATTCCGAACAACTGCTAGTGACGGTAAAGGTTACATAGACAATCCTAATTTATTGATTATAATTAATGAGTATTAAGAGCTTTCTGTCAACAGAGGAGGTCAAGAAGCCACCCTGGGGTGTTTAGCAGATTTTCACAGATTGAAGAGCAAGCGTGCATCGTCCATGAATGACTATGATTTTACGAATTGTCTTTAAGCTTTTTTTGTTCTTTTTCTATTTTGGTAATACTCTTTTGAGGTGTCGGAAGATCTTCAGGCATGGTTCCACCTAGCTCGGCGATAGTCTCTTTGGCTTTTTTGTCTACATCATGGTGTGTTTTAAACTGTATGCTATAATCTAGTTACATTAGGTAACAAGGAGTTGGTATGCAAACTATGACTGAACGTGCTGCACAACGTAGAAAAAAAGCGACATTGAACATCGTCTCTTTGCATTCCAATGACCATCATAGTTTTCATCTGCATCTTAGCCTTAAGGATTCTTGGGAGCTTCTTGCAAAAATGTCTCAAGATACATGGAGAGAAGAGACGGGACAAACTCCGCCCTCTCGTGTAGATAAAAGCATTTATAAATTTATCTCACAACGTAAGTAGATTACGATGTATTTGACACAAGACTATAAAGACATCATCGAACTGTTTAATAAGCATACAGGGCACCTCTAAAAACCCTAACTATCCTCAGAGGGAAGAAAAAGAGATGAGATCGTGAAGAACTTTTCTGGAACCATAGCCTTAGCTACGGTGATAGAAAATTCTTTGTGAGATCGCTCTTTTTATCCCTCCCTTCGGGCACTAGAGAGGAGCCCACACTCGGCGTTGCCCTTTCTTGCCTTAGCTATGGCTAGGGCTTCAAAAGGTCGCCTTGATTGTGAACTCCTCTCTAGCGCTGAGGATGGCTAGGGTTTTTAGAGGTGCCCTAAAGTCAAATACCTTATTGCAGGGGCATATGCAATGTCTAAAGTTGGTTATTCGCGAAGTACTTATGACATAGATCTATGGATTGAGAAAACACAGGAAAATGCTATTAAAATCTTTAATGCTTTAGATGAATTTGGTGTCCCATTCCATATTGATCCTGATGATTTTTTAGCACCTAATAGTGTTTTGCAGATCGGCATAGAACCCAACCGTATAGATATATTAACTGATATAGATGGCTTGACATTTATAGATGCTTGGAACAATAAACAAAGTGCAGAATTTGATGGGCTTCAAGCGTACACACTAGAAATCAATGATTTGATCAAAAATAAAGAAGCATCAAATCGACCAAAAGACCGATTGGACCTTGTCCAACTTAAAGAACTTGCGCGACTCAAGAAATAAGTTATAAATTTTAATTTGGAGAGATGATGTTACGAAGCGGTATTTTTTTGCTATGGTCACTTTCACTGTTTGCAGAAGGGATGGATGACGCTGCATTAGAGGGTATTTACACTGAGGCTGCTTGGTTTGTGGCGGTGATCGCTGTGATGTCTGTAGTCTCTTTTGTAGTCTCTCGGCGTAATGCTCAGAAATATGAAGAGCAGATGTTGCGTGAGAAAGAGAAGCAAAAAGAGGAAGTTGTTGATGTTCCTACTGTTAAAGAGAGTGATGCAGATGTGAAAGAGCCTGAGGTTGATAAGCTTTTGGAGCTGGCACAGTTGCATAAAGATGGGCTGTTGAGTCAGGAAGAGTTTATGGTTTTTAAAACCAAGCTTTACAGAGAGATCAAGGAGCGTCATGTCAGTAGCTGACAAAGAAAAATGGGATCAGAAGTACATAGATAAGCCTCGCTTGCTTACACCTCGCGCTGCAAGTGAGGTGTTGGTACGTTATGCGTTTAAGGGCGAAGGGTCGCGTGCCTTGGACTTGGCGTGTGGTGCTGGGCGTAATGCGCTTTACTTGGCGGAGAGACATTATGTGGTTGATGCTGTAGATGTTGCTGCGATCGCGCTTGAGGCATTAAAAGAAGATGCCTTGCAACGCGGTGTGGCGGAGTCTGTTGACGCTGTTTTACAAGACCTTGATGCGTTTACTCCTAAGCCTGAACTCTATGATGTGATCGTGATGAGTAACTTTTTGGATCGTGGACTTATAGAGCGGTGTAAAGCAGGGCTGAAAAAAGAGGGGCTTTTTATCGTAGAGACCTATATGGTTGATGAAACCAATGAAAAAAAAGATTCTGCCTTAAGTAACCTCTTGCAGTCAGAAGAGCTTAAAGAGATTTTTAAAGATGGCTTTTTGGTGTTAGAGTATAAAGAGTTCGAAAATGAACCCCATGAGATCTACAGGATGAAAAAACAGTCCATTGTAGTCAAAAAGCTGTAGAAACTTTTTCTTAAGAGTCTAAGGTCTATATTTCATTTGGAACATTCTTAAAAAGTCCATATTAAAATCTTCTCTAAAACAGTTTTTTGGTACAATCGCGTCTTAAAACTAAAATTTTTGTTAAGAGCTCATCAAGAGACTCTTGGCAGACCCTTTACAAGGACAATACGTGAGCCAACCATTAGAAAACATCGAACAGATTCTTAAAGACCACAAGCTTTCAAACTTAGAGTATGCCAACATCAAAAACATCTTGGGACGCGAGCCTAACTTTGTAGAGATCGGTATCTTCTCTGCGATGTGGTCAGAGCACTGTTCTTACAAATCTTCTAAAAAACACCTGAACGGTTTTCCAACCAAAGCACCATGGGTTATCCAAGGGCCGGGTGAAAATGCGGGTGTTATCGATATTGGTGATGGTTATGCGGCAGTCTTTAAGATGGAGAGCCACAACCACCCATCGTTCATCGAACCATATCAAGGTGCAGCGACAGGTGTTGGTGGGATCATGCGTGATGTCTTTACTATGGGTGCACGTCCGGTAGCAAGTCTTAATGCCTTGCGTTTTGGTGATGTCACCAACGATGACAATACCAGTAAACACCAACGTTTTTTAGTGCGTGGTGTTGTTGAGGGGATCGGTGGTTATGGTAACTGTATGGGTGTTCCTACTATCGGTGGTGAGATCAGTTTTGATGAGTGTTACAACGGTAACATCCTTGTTAACGCCTTTAACCTTGGTATTGCTAAAGCGGACGAGATCTTCTACGGAAAAGCAGAAGGTATTGGTAACCCGGTAATGTATGTTGGTTCTAAAACAGGTCGTGATGGTCTTGGTGGTGCGGTGATGAGTTCTGATTCATTTACAGAAGAGTCCAAGTCTCTTCGTCCTACGGTTCAAGTGGGTGACCCTTTTACAGAGAAACTACTGCTTGAAGCCTGTTTAGAGCTTTTCAAAACAGACTATGTTGTAGGTATCCAGGACATGGGTGCGGCAGGTCTTACCTCTTCTTCATTTGAGATGGCAGGACGTTCAGGTTCAGGAATGATCATGCACCTTGACAAGGTTCCTGCACGCGAAGAGAACATGACACCGTATGACTTTATGCTCTCTGAGTCTCAAGAGCGTATGCTGATCTGTGCCAAAAAAGGTTCAGAACAAGCTATCATCGACATTTTTGAAAAATGGGACCTTGATGCTGCTGTAATCGGTGAAGTGACTGCTACGGGTAACATGGAGCTGTTCTGGGAAGGTGAGAAGTGTGCTGAGGTTCCGGTTGATCCTGTCTCTGAAGAAGCACCGATCTTAGATCGTCCTACCAAACGTCCTACTTACCTTGACGGTATCGCTGAGACGACGATCAATGACTTTGACAAGGTGACGAACCAAGAAGCTTTTGAGACACTAATAGCTTCTATGGAAGTGGTGGACAAGTCTTGGGTCTATGAGCAGTATGACTCTATGGTTCAGACCAATACCATTAAAAAAGGCGGACAGCTTGACGCTTCTGTGATCCGTGTGAAAGAGAACGGTAAGGCACTCGCGATGAGTTCTGACTGTAATGTACGTTTTTGTTACATCGACCCTAAGGGTGGTGCGGCAGCAGCAGTTATCGAAGCAGGGCGTAATGTTGCGATGAGTGGGGCACGTCCACTGGCTATTACGGACTGTCTAAACTACGGTAATCCTGAAAACCCAGAAGTGATGTGGCAGTTTGCAGAAGGTTGTTTAGGGATCAAAGAGGCTTGTCTTGAGCTGACAACACCAGTTATTGGTGGTAATGTCTCTTTATATAATGAGACAAACGGAACTTCAGTTTTCCCAACACCTTCTATAGCGACTGTGGGTGTTAATGATGACCAAAACAAAGTGCTTATGTCTAACTTCCAAAGTGCGGGTAATGAGCTCTACCTAGTAGGTAAAACTGCCTCTGAGTTTGGTGGATCTCTCTATATGAAAGAGGTGTGTGGTACGGTTGAAGGTACACTTCCTGTCATCGACTACAAAAACGAGTTGGCGCTATGGGAGCTTGTTATCGAAGCGAACAAAAAAGGTCTTCTCTCTGCAGCTAAAGACTTAAGCTCTGGTGGTGCGATGATCGCACTTGCCAAAATGGCAGCGACCAGTGGTCTGGGTTGTGATGTTGTGATCACTGACATCGAAGATGAGCGTGACATCTTTGCAGAGTCTATGAGCCGTGCTATCATCGAAGTGGCACCTGAAAATGCTGAGGCGTTTAAAGCGATGCTTAATGGCTTGGCGTGTGAGAAGATCGGTACTGTTGGTGGTAATGACATCAAGGTCAACGATGTTGAGATGAGCCTTACTGATCTTGACAAAGTCTACTTTGGAAAGTTCAAAGAAGTTGTTGAACAAGACATCTAACGGTATTAAGAAGCCTTTTTAGGCTTCGCTCCTCTCTTCTGCCTGATCATAGACATCATAAGGAATCTTCAAATGAAACGTTTTTTTAAAATCACGATCCCTCTATTTTTAATAGTACTTGGGCTGATGTATGCTTGGTATAACAACTATAATTTTCGGTTTGAAGAGATCTCCCCTAAAAAGGTCTACAAGTCTGCTTTGATCTCTCCTGATCGGCTGGAAGGCTTTTTGGTAGACAACAACATTAAAACGGTAATCGATCTCTTAGACCCCGGCGTGCAAGACAGGTTGAACCCTGCACAACAGGAGGACATCGACAAAGAAGATGCTGCCATTAAAGCCATTAACAAAAAACATGGTACTGATATAAGACATGTCAACATTCCATCGGGGCAAGTACCCACAAAAAAGACCCTCAAAAAGTTCTTTGAAGTACTTGATGAAAACAGTTCTTACCCTGTGTTGATCCACTGTTACCACGGCATGGGACGGGCTGTTATTTACAGTGCTTTGTATAGAATCGAGTATGAAGGCTGGAAGAATGACGATGCCCGTATGAAGGCACGTCTTCTACCTCTTATGGTAGACTCACCACTACACCATAGCAGTTTTGCAAAAGGAAGAGAAAAAGGTGGCTTTCTCATTAACTATGTACCACGTTCAGAAGGTAACAGAAGTACTTTAGACCACCTCTAAACAGACCTTATCCTGTAGGGAGACTTACAAGACTTATAATTATATATACTAATACAAATTATAAGTATAGCTTGATATGATTAGGCAAAAAAAGGTACACTTTAATGTTATTACAAAATCTTCACAACGATGCAATCGGAAACTTTAGGATCATTGGTTTTATAGAGGGCATCTCTTACTTGGTACTTCTCTTTGTCGCGATGCCCCTAAAATACATGATGGGCATCGCCATAGCGACTAAGATCGTGGGGATGATACATGGCTTGTTGTTTATAGCTTTTTTGGTGATCTTGATGCAAGCAGCGCAAAAACACAACTTCTCTATGAGAGACAGTGTTATCTTTTTTGTGGCATCACTTATCCCTTTTGGGACCTTTTTGACAGACAGTCGTCTGAAAAAGTTAGAAGAGAATATAGACTAACTTGAGATAACTCTCAAGTTATAAAACTAGGTGTTCCAGAAAGAAATGCTATTATGGTTGTTTTTTACAGTCCTGATTGTGGAAGTAAAACATCTGACTCATATTGATAGAAGTGCTTAGGTTGCATTGCCTTTTTGAACGTTAACTGTAATGTTTTAAAATAAATTTGATATTGTCCTTCTGCAGTAGGGTGAAACGCTTGACTTCTCCCAGGTCTATTTTTCGACTTTTGGTCCTTCCAGTCGACATCTCTAAAGCGGTTGAACCAAGGGTCTTTTGATGGTAGTCCGTGAAATGTTATACTTTTGTTTAAACGCATGACATCATTTACAGTACAATTATTATTGAAGTATGCATGTTTCTGTATCATCTCATTGAGAGGTTTAAACAATGCATTATAAAGAAATTTCATCTCTTCTTTTGAATAAGTATTATATTTTTTGGCTTTTTCGCCATCTTTTTTCTTAGGATTTGCAAATTTACCATGTTCATCTTTTGTAAGATCTGGATAAGTGTTTAGAATCACTTTTGTATTAAGATAGGATGTATGTCTACTGAGGTGGACAAAAAATCCAGAATACCCTTTATCTAATGTTGCTAAGCCTTTTTTGATTCTATCATTAATTGCGGGTCTGTCTAGTTTTCTGATGTTAGTAATTATCTTTTGTATCATAAGCGATAGTCCAGAATTTCCACTCCATTTTTCATACATATCATTGCCACCCGCACTAATAATCATATAGTCAAGTTCATCTCCATTTAGCCATTGATCTACTTGTCGCAGTTGAGATCCAGCAATAATATGATCATCATCGTCAATATGAACAAGTGCAGATACATTTTTGTTCCACTGTTGTCCTGATAGTACTTGGGCTCCAGAGTATGAAGTGTTTATGTGTTTAATACGATAATCTTGACGTAAATGTCTTACTATACGTTCAAATCCAGATATAGAAGAACGGTATGCACCTGGTTCGTCATCGGCATTACTGAGATCATATGCTCCTGTACCTAAACCTGCAGCATAGGAATCTCCCATTAATGCAATACGAAGAGGTCTTGGAACAATAAAATTATATTTTTTAGTATTTTTATTGCTTTGAATTTTTTTCTTTTGATCTATACTAACGGTTAAGTCGATTCTCTTTCGTTCCCATGTTTGTGTGGCGGTACCTAAAAGTAGAGGGTTTAACTCTATCTCTTTTTCTTTACCAAATATATTGGTTAAGTCATCAGATATTATAAATGTACCTTCTAGGAGTGTAGTATCTGCTTCATGAGGGGTTAAAAGCAATTTATGTTTTTTTCCATTTTTTGTTTGATCTTTGTGCGTGAAATGTAGATTAATAAAAGGTATATTATGGTTTCCTTTTTTTCGTCTAACATAGATTTTTATTGTTTTTTCACCAGCTTGTGTAGGTAATACAGTCTGAATAACTTTGTATTCATTTTGATATCCCTTTTGCATTTTAATTCTTGGCATGTTCTTTCCCTTTAATTAGTTGAGAGACCGGTTAGCAACTTTATGATTGTCAAAAGTCTGATTTATATTGTTTTGCTCAACATTTTTTATCAAGCATGTAAAACGTTTACATGCTCAACACCTGTGATCTATTTACTCCGTACCAAAAGAGAAGACGGCGCCATTGATACGTCTATCTATCTCTAAGCCACAAGCACCAAAAACGAAGGTTGATGTACTGCTGCCAAAGCTTACACTACAGCCAAAGTCTTCATTTGTATTGTTCTGCGTTCCGAAAAGTTTTGTCTCTTGTACCCAACCGGAGCCGGTCTTGTTGTAGACATAGACAGCTCCTGTATTAGCAAGAGTAGAATTGTCACCTGACGCACCTACTAAGAGCTTGGTTCCATTAATCGCAATGCTGGAACCAAAGTTTTCTGCGGCTACACCTGTAATGGTTGCAGACTTTTGCCATCCTGAAGGTCCATTAGAATAGATATAGACGGCATCTCCGTACTGCAGGTCGCTGACGGCGATGCGATTTCCATCGAAGTCAAGATGTCCTCCATATACAGGATTTGAATTGGTAATGGTTTGGTTGGTCTCGTAGATACCATCACTGTCTGTATCGGTGTAGATTATCATACCCTGGTCGTCACTTGCAGATGTTAAACCATATCCTGAAGAGACGATAGTGTCTCCTGATACAGCGATAGTTCGTCCAATAGTGAAAGAGAGTCCACTTGGTGACAGCTTTTCACTAAGTGCCACAGAACTGCTGTCATAGGTAAAGATATAAACAGCACCACCGCTAGATGGATTTCCTTCATCATCATAAGGTGCACCGATGACGATATGGTTGGTATCGATGTCGACGGAAAAACCAAAATTATCACCTATATTGACCGTACCGCTTGGCAACATTTTGGCAACTTCAACCCATGTTGTTCCATTATAGTGGAACAGGTAGGCTGCTCCGGCACTATAGGCTGCCGTATTTTCCCAATAAGCACCGACTACAGCATAGTCTCCCCATATAGCGACAGAAGTTCCAAACTTATCACCGAAGGCTGCATCACTTGCTGTGAGCTTTTGCATAGGGTTCCATTGCGTTCCGTCATATTGATAGATGTAGGCACTTCCTGAACTGGTGCCATCATCATCAGAATCCGGAATACCTACGATCATATAATTTCCTGAGACATCTATCACTTCGCGTGCCGTGTCATAATCATTAAGTGCATTTTCATAGAGGAGCTGTTTGTTGACATAAGGCACCGATGCGTTGGTGACTTCTATGTTGACATTTGCTACGCTGGTATGTGTTCCATCGTCTGCTGTTATTTGAAGCTCGTAGATGTTGTTACTGTCTGTGTCTGTAGGTGCTTCATAATCCACGACACCTTTAAACTCCAGCTCTTTGCTACTGTTAAGTGTAAACTCAGATGCATCAGCACCTCCAGATATAGAGATAGCAACACTGCTGGTGGCATGACCATCCTGTAGGTCGTCTGCTATGACACCAAGGAAGATACCCCCTTCTGTAATGCTCTTGGTGGTTATGATCTGCGGTGGAAGCTCATCACTGGCCAGGTAGTTATAAGCGTAGGCATGATCATGAGTTCCAAATACAAAGAACTGATCCGTGAAGCTTCCTTTATATTGAACACCGGAAGCGATGTCATTGATAACATCGGGAGAGACGATCTTGGCTTTTTGTGTAAAGATGTTTCCGTTTTGAGTGTACAGATAATAAGCGCCTCGATTCTCTTTGTCTTTTTGTGCATTGATAGCTATTTGCTCACCGCTCCAGATGATCTGACTTCCAAACTCAGCTGTAGCATCAGCTGGTGTTATGTCCGTGTTGGTATAGTCGGTTGATGAGTTGTACTTCAAGTAGTGTACAAGACCATTACCATTAGGATGTTTTGGTTCCGAGACTAAAATATCACTGTTTTGAATGGCAACACGTGCTCCAAATTGAGAGAATTGGCTATTACCGTAAATAGTATGTTCTAAAGTCCAAGAAGTTCCATTGTCTACATAGATGTAAGCGGCACCCACATTTGTGCTGGCACCATTTTCTGCCTGAGGTGCACCAACGATGAGTTTTGAACCCTCAAGTGCAACACCACAACCAAAAAAGTTATAGTTCGCCGCTGCAGGTTCTGTCAGTTCACTCCTGTTCCAGGTGGTACCGTCGTAACGATAAGTAAAGACTTTACCCTGAGTCCCGTTGTCGTAAGAAGAACCAATGACAACAGTGTCACTTCCATTAAAGCTTATTGCTCCACTGCGCTGGCAAGTGGTTCCGGCTGCATTGTCTCCTGGTGGATAGGTGTCACTGAACTCTTCTGTCCAGCTGTCACTGTTAGCGTCATAAAGGAAGATCCGGATGTTTCCAGTGCTGGCCTCAGAGGTGATCAATCTGTTATTTTTAAGGACCATTGATCGCTTATATGCGTTTGTGAGGTTGGTGTGCTGGATCCATGCAGTACCATCAAATTGATAGATGCCAGTTCCATTATTACTGCCTATAACACTCCATTGACCATCGCCTGCAGTTGTACCAGGAAAGGTTAAACTACTGTCGACCTCTTGGATCTGTGGTGAGATCTCATCTGTTACTGTTACCGTAAAGTCAGCTTCTACCGATGTTCCATCACTGATAGCGAGACGAAGCTCATAAACGTTGTCTCCATCACTGTCAACAGGTACTTCGTAGTCGGGAACATCTACAAATTGCAGTACGCCACTTGACGGGTCTATAGAAAACTTGCTCTGATCAGCACCGCCTACAATACTGTATGTGATGGTACTCGAACTGTCAAGGTCTGATGCCGGAATGGAACCATAGGTTTTGATGTTCTCTAGTTGTGTGATGTTCTGTGCACCATCGAATGTCGGCAGGTTGTCGTTGATGTCCGTAACCGTGACATTGAGGGTGAGCGTGTCGCTTAATGCTCCATCACTGACTTCTACATCACAGGTGTAGACATTGTCGCTGTTTGCATCGAGTGGGTTCTCTCTGTCTGGTGTGATGTTCATCTTGACGATGCCGCTGGTCGCATTGATATCAAAAAATCCAGCATCATCTCCACCTGAGATGCTATAGGTCAGTGTTGTTGGGGTGTCTTCATCGGTAGCTGAGAGTACGGTGACTTGCGGTGTAGACTGCTCTTCAGCAAGGCTTAGCGGTGCTACTGGTGTTAAGTGTGGTGCTTCATTGACATTGGTGATAGTGACGGTGACGGTCTGGTCGGTGCTGTTGGATGACTGGTCGGAGACGGTAAGGTTGACGTGGAGTGTGTTGGGTGTTCCATCGTCAAAATCTTTTGGGTCATTAAGGACTAAAACGCCTGTGGCACTGTTTATGCTGAAAAGAGCACCGTCATCACCTGCTGCAATAGCATAGCTCATCACTTCACTTTCATCATCGCTGGCTGTGACGGTCATGACATTGGTTGTGTTTTCTGCAATAGTCACGCTTGAAGGTGAACTGATGACAGGAGCACCCTGTACATCGGTAATCTCGATGGTAAAGTGTGCATGGGCACTGTCACGTACTCCGTCTGTGGCAAAAAAGAAGACGTAAAATATCTTTGCTGTACCCATTGTCTCATAGTCAAAAGGTGTCTTGAGAGAGACCTCTCCTGTCGCTGTGTTAAGGTTAAACATAGAGGTGTTGGTGTCCTCAAAATCAAAGGTAACAGTGTCTCCATCTGCGTCCTGTGCACTGAGTGTAGTGATCGCGGTTGTGCCTTCGGGGACATAGTACCTATTATCAAAGGCATCTAGTACAGGAGCGTTGTCATTGTCATTGATGAGGTTGACGGTTAGGTTTTGAGTGGATTGATTACCGAGATCATCGGTCGCTGTGACCGTAAGACTGTAACTATGAGGATCGCTCTCATAATCATGGTAATCCTTAAAAACCAAACTGTTGGAAACCATTGTAAAGAGGGCTGCATCGGTACCTGAAAGCGATAATGTGGCAGGTTCGTCTGTAGTGATATCACCGGCATTCTTTATAGTTTCATTGGCATTCAGGACATTAGCGGAGGTAAAGACAGGTGCGACTTCATCCACATCGAGTAGTGTTACTGTGATGTTTTGAGATGCTTCATTATTGGCACTGTCTTTTGCAGTGATTGTGATGGAGTAACTTGTTTTTGTAGGTGTTGCCTCATAGTCTGGTGCTAACTTAAATGTAAGTGTTCCATCGCTTGCCAGGTCAAAGTAGCTTAGATCTGTTCCACCTAGAGTAAGTGTGGCCGTTGCATCATTAGTGATAACACTTCCCACTCCCGTCTGGTTCTCAGCTGGATTGAAAGTAGCTGGACTTGTAAAGACAGGTGCGACTTCATCAACATCTGTCAGTGTTACTGTGATGTTTTGAGATGCTTCATTATCTGCACTGTCTTTTGCAGTGACTGTGATGGCAAATGAAGTTTTAGCAGGCGTTGCTTCGTAGTCAGGAGCACTTTTAAATGTAAGTGTTCCATCAGATGCCAGATCAAAGTAACTTGCATCTGTACCACCTAAGGTCAGTGTTGCAGTTTCATCTACTGTCACAGTTGCTACTGCTGTTTGGTTTTCAGCTGCACTGAAAGCAGCTGCAGTTGTAAAAGTTGGAGCTATTTCATCCAAGTCAGTGATGTTTACTGTGATGCTCTGAGTTGTTTCATTGTCCGCAGCATCTTTTGCTGTTACTGTGATAGCGTAGGTTGGTTTAGTCTCAAAGTCAGGAGCACTCTTAAAGACTAAGATACCATTGGTTCCTATACTAAAGGCTGCAGCATCAGTGCCACCAAGGGTAAAGATGGCAGTCTCATCAGTGATGATGTTCATCACAGTGGTCTGGTTTTCAGGAACTGAGACTGTAGCAGGAGAGGTAAAGGTAGGTGCGACTGTGTCAGGAACGCTCTCGTCAACATCGGCTACGTTGACAGTAATGTTTTGAGTCGCACTGTTTCCTGCTGTATCGGTCGCTGTAAGTGTCACATTATAAGTATGTGGATCGTTTTCATAGTCAGGAGCACTTTTGAAACGTAAAAGCGTA
>WGDB01000080.1 GCA_015493495.1 Helicobacteraceae bacterium
CTGGTGAAAAGATCCAAGGGGAGTATCATGAGAGTGAAGTCTCTAACCTTGTAGATGCTGCGGTCACTCTTAAAGGTGAATACACTGAGCACAAAAAGCATGGAAAATCCTTTCTCTTTGAGAGCATCACTGTCAACCAAAATGAGCTATTTTTCTTTCTTAACCGTGTGGTGAAGGGCTTTCCTAAAAAGGTGACGGCAGACCTCATAGAGAAATTTGGCAATGAGGGCCTTGTGGACATTCTGGACAATGACATCGAGAAACTTTTAGAGTTTAAAGGGATTAAAAAGAAGCGTTTGGCCAAGATGCAGGCGCGCTGGAAACAGTTTCGCTCTTTGCGTGAACTTGGCTCTTTTCTTTCTCCTTTTGGTGTCACACCGGGTATTCTCTCTATCATTGCTGGTGCGATGAAAGAGGTGCAAAACCCGGCAGAAAAGATCAAAAATAATCCTTATATCTTAACTTCCATCCGTGGTATCGGTTTTAAACGTGCTGATGAGATCGCTCTGAACATGGGCATAGACCCTATGTCTGAGAAGCGTATCAGCTCTGCGATGGACTTTGCCCTTAACGAGTATTGTGATCAGCAGGGAAACTCCTGTGTGGAAAAAAGCCTGCTCTTTGAGAAGTTGGATGAACTGCTTAGCTTCAGTGGACAAAACAGTACGTATGATGTTGTGTTGTTGGAGCGGGTGAATGAAGGTAGTATTTATCCTCTTGCAAATCATCGTTATGCTCCTGATAGACTGTATGAGGCTGAAAAGTTTCTGTTTGATGAGTTTAAACGACGGGCTAAAATAGACAATGGTGTTATTGTAAAAGATCTGGATGCCTTTGTAGCCAAAGGTGGGCTTGAACTGGGTGAACAGCAACGTGATGCTGTTGAGGTCATCAACAGTGGTAAGGGCATACTTTGTTTGGTTGGTTATGCAGGAACGGGTAAAAGTACCACGGCGCGTACTATTTTGGATGTCTTGAGTCAGCGCTATAAAGCCGAGTCCGTCATCACCTGTGCTTTAAGCGGGATTGCTTCACAACGTATTGCCGAGACTACGGGGTATGCGAGTGCGACCATACAGAGCCTGTTGGTGAAGTTTGAAGACAAAGACTTTCTGCCTTATGAGGTGGTTTTGATCGATGAGGCTTCGATGATCAACTCTATGCTCTTTGCCCGTCTGCTCTCCAAGGTCTCTCGTGATGCGGTGATCATCATAGTGGGTGATGATGCCCAGCTACCGCCGATCGGTGCGGGAGATGTGCTGAGTGATCTGCTGCGTCTGGAGCTGACGCCCATAGTCAAACTGACCAAGATCTACCGTCAAAGTGAAGAACAGGCGATTGCATTGATTGCCAATGACATAAGACAAGGTGTGATCCCTGACTATAATCAAGCTTATGACGACTTCTCGTTTATTCATGTAGAGATCGAGAACTACTACGCCCGACGTGCCAATGCCACGCAAGTAGAACTGGCGGAACTGCGTCAAGAAAATGCAGAGGGTGTCATACGGGAGATCATGCACAAGGCCGTGAGTTACATCCCCAAAGCAAGACGCTATCTGGCACAAAAAGAGATCAAAGAGTATCTCAACTATTTTCAGGTCATCACACCGATGAAGGGTGGTACTCTGGGTGTGGACAACCTAAACACGGTGCTGCAGTCCTACTTTAACCCCAAGCCCAAACAGGTGGTTAAAAAAGGGGAGCGTGAGTACCGTCTTATGGACAAGGTGGTCCACACCAAGAACGAGAACATGCCCTCATGGAACATGGAAGGTTTTAAAGAGGGTGCTGAGAGCAGTGAACGCCGTATCTTCAACGGTATGGGCGGTCTGCTTTTCAAGATCGATGAGGAAGAGGAGCTGGTCTATGTGGTCTATCCCAATGAGGATACGGTGGTGCAGTACAGTTACGATCAGCTTAAAAGTCATCTTATGCTCTCTTATGCCCTGACCATACACAAGGTACAGGGCATGGAGTATGACGTGGTTGTCATGCCGATGAGTTTTTCACACTTCATCATGCACAACACCAAACTGCTCTACACTGCGATAACCCGTGCTAAACATAAGTGTTACATCGTTGGTGAAGGGGCTGCTTTTGAGTCGGCTTGTAAGAGGTTAGA
>WGDB01000081.1 GCA_015493495.1 Helicobacteraceae bacterium
CCTCTATGGTTAGATGACTATATGACATTTCTACTCCTTATCTTTGGTCGGATTTTGAAATAGAAGTCTATCATCTAGCCTATTTAATCCCCTTAACCACAATCTCTGATTCCTTAATTTTCAAAAATTGCACTTCGGATTTAAATTCGGGGCTTCTATAGTGCTTAGAAGTTTTTTTATAGAGTTGTCTTCAAATGATTTTAACTGCTTTGCATATTTGGGTCTCGTAATTTCTGCTATCTCTTGAGCCTCAAGCAGTTCATCGATCTGGTATTTTGCCAACTCCCAGTTTTTGGCTTTTGCAGCATAGTAAGCTATGTAGAACCGATGCCCAAACTCCCTCATTATACTTCCCAGTCCAGGTTGTATCTCTGCGAGGTCACCTATAGTGAGTTGTTGGTTATGTTTTGTTGAGACAATAGTGTCACTTATGTTTCCTGCCACCATATTTGTTGCGTATAACAGTGTTGTTAAAGTAAAAAGCAAAAACTTATTTTTCATGTTTCTTCTCCATTAAAATTTTATTCCAGAAGGTAAGATCCTCTCCTGTAACTTGTTATGCACCTTTATCAGACCAAACTGCAAATTCATTTCCATTGGGGTCACTAAAGTGAAATCTATGACCACCCGGGAACTTAAATGTTGGTATTAGTATAGTACCAGCAGCTTCTATGATTTTTGATTGAGTAGTTTTTAAATCATTACTGTAAAAGACAATTAAAGCACTTCCCTTTGTTGTTGATGAAGACAGGTCAGATTTATAAAACCCTCCATCTAGTCCCTCGTTTGAAAATGCTATATATTCAGTTCCATAATCTGAAAATGACCAACCAAATACTTTAGTAAAAAAAGTTTTTGTAACTTGAAGGTCTTTAGCCGGTAATTCTACATAGTTTATCTTTTCATGTTTGTTCATTTTATTTTTCCTTTTTCAAAATCTCTTTTCGTTTTTGTGTATATTTCCACCAAGGTTTAGGATCTCCGCCTTCCATAAAATCTACTACAGACATAAAGACATCTATAATACAATAGTCAACACATTCTCTCTTTTTTATACAAAGTTCATCGTATAAATCAAAGGGATTTTTTCCAATTAAATCTTGAGGTTTAGATATACCTATTAATCGAAGATCTGAACTAATAGCTTTTGCTAGGTTTGGCAATGCTTCTAGTTTTGAAACAGTTTTTCTATCTGGATTCTTCATGTTGTCCTTGTGTGTATAATATTTGTCGCAAATGATTCTTTTTTACTTGTGCTAAATGATTATGTCCACTCGTTTTTGTTATGTGTCAATAGAAATTTAATTAGAAACAATATACCTATTAGCAGATTTGATACCATTGTTGAGTAGAGCGAAAAGATCAACCCTGTTTCATCACTGGAAGATTTGATTTCCCATCCTACTATAGTTGAAATATATATACTTATAAAAGGTATTCCTGCGCCAACAAATAACATTAAAACTATTAGTAGCACAGCGCCTTTTATCTTTGAAGAAGTTCTAAGCTGCAACTTGTAGCAATAGTAAAATAAAATAGATGATAAAACTATATCTAAACTGGTTATTTTCAACAATAAAAGCATATCTTATTTAAAACCTTTGTTATCTAGTTTATGAACCATTTTTCAAAACTATTAAAAATATGGCTTCAACACTTAAATCGAACACTATCTCTTCTTCACGTAGCTCATATCCAAACTGCTTGGCAATTTCATCGACCATGATCTCTATTTCAAAATTGTCTATGAACTGTGTACTTCGTTTATACAAGTCTCCAACTTTATCTTCAGGTTGTATACGGAACCGATAGCGTTGGGGAACCATAAACGCATCATCTAAAATCAACAGAAAAATATTTATTTTTTCATTTTGATTAGGGTTGCGTTGCTTCCATAATGCTCTTGAATCAGCTCTTTTTGCAAAATCGTCATATCTTGAAAACCTAAAAAACTTTCCGAATAAATCCCATACTTTTTTCATCATACTCTTTTCACTCACTATAACCTCACAGAGTCTATTTAAATACCTGGTGGTTGACTTGAAAAATGCTTTTCCAGCTATGATGGAGCATCTCTTTTTCTGTTCTGTTATATATAGGTCTATACGTAAGGATTTGTTTCCCATCCATCAAAATCGCCATTATGCTCTTTTTCAAGATTTAAAAACAGTGTTCCAGTTTCTTTAAGAGTCTCTTTGTTTGGAGTTAATGTTTTGTTGCACCAACATAACCATTGCGCACTGTTGTCATCTGCAGATTTGTCTACATCAACATCATAGCTTTCATCTCTGAGTAATGTTGCAACCGTTTCGGCTATATCTTTATTTGGAAGATATAGAAAAAAAGATAATGCAATGGGTTGCATAACATCAATACCAGCGTTTTCCAATGCACCAACTACTTCTTCAGCAAACTGTGAACCGTTTTTGTATCCATTTGTTTCTTCAAGACTCATTCATTTCCTTTTAGGTGTATACCGTTGTTGTGAGCAATAATTCCCCTTGAAGGATAAATTATTAATCTACTTGTATTTGTTGTATGTAATGGAGCTAGTGAATTGAAATATAAATCTCTATCTCATTCATACCTTTATAGTATTCAAAATCAGTTTTATAAATTCTTTTGTATTGAGAACTTTCATTTGAAAAATACTCCCAAATTTTCCCCCAAGTCTCTATTATGGCTTGTACTCTTGTATTATCATCAGTTTTCTCAAATGTTTTGTCAAATACCAGATATCTACCTTTTTGGATTTTTACCGTATCCAACTTGTTGTGTGAAGTCTCATATCCTGCTAAGACATCAAATTCACCATTTGCATCAGATTCAAAATTATAGTAAACGCCATAAACTCTTTCACCATCTTTGTAGTTTACTTCCACGGTATTATCAAATTTTTGCCATATAGCAGCGATTTTTGATGTTTCTGGATTCATCTCATTAGAATTTTTTGTTCTTGTTGAAATTCCATAGATCGTTTTTTCTTCTATCTCTTCTACTCTCATGATTTTCCTTTAAATTTGTTTGGAAGTAGCATATAATGCTACTTATCTTTTTTACACGGTTGCTTGTATCTTTAGTAAAACAACACCAAATATTATTGATGTAACACCGATGAATAAAGTCTCTTTTTATTGACTTGTAAGATAATGTTTTTCGTGAGTAATCTGTGATCCGCTCACGATCATAGATCGTGTTCCACATTTTGTTAGGTGTTTAGTATCAGATATTTAAACAAAACATTAATTAGCTGAATATATTCCACCACTTCTTTGTTGTTTTAATGCTTTCTATATTCCTTGGTCCTTCTACTGCTTTTAGACTTTTTATAATAAAGTTCCTATCATCGGTATAGATAACACCATCAGACAATAATTTAAGATTTATATTATTAACCAATATTGCAAGGTGCTCTCCCTGCTCAGCAGTTGAAATTGACTTTCTGTTTACCTCGATGCCTTCAACTACAGTTGAGAGGGCGTTATCTGGAGTCTTTAAGATTATATTTTGACCAACTTCTATTGTTCCTTCTTCTAAATAACCTGCTAAAACAGCACCTCTTGAGGTTAAAGAAAAAATACTTTCTATTATCATATTCATTTTAATACCTACCGTTTATTGTGAGTGATACTAAACCGTACAAGGGTTAGTATTGGTCTCCTGGTAATTGTTATGTACCTTATCTGACTCTAACCATTTTTTTGATTCTATCACAAGGTGCTCATACATTTTCAATTCTGATTTCTCTCTTGGAATGTCAGCATAGAAATTTAAGTATGACCCACTTATGCAATCTTGAATTTCTCTTTCCCATCCAAACAATTGTGTCAAATTGAAATTTATTCCTGAACCTTCTTCTCTAAAATTTTTTTCTGGGTTGTCATATACTGCTGCTGAACACATAGTTCCAGTGAATTCTTTTTCTAGAGATTCACTCATTTTATAATGTAGGTGTTTATCTATATATTCTATTGCTTTGAATGCATCAGCTTCATGCAGTATGGTTTGATTTAACGTTCTTCTTATTCTTACCAGACCAGCTTCAATTAAAGTTTGTTCTGTTACATTCAACTCTAAGCAACCTGCTTCAAATAATTCAAAAATATCTTCTCTATTAGTTGTGTCAACATAGCATAATTGACAGAAACTGTCAGTAACTTTGTCATTTTCTAACCAATAATTTGCGAGCTCTATTATTTCTAATTCATCTAAATCGTTATAAATGTAATAAGCATATGCCTCAATTGGTTTCATTTGTCGCAAATATTATTCCTCTATTACATAACTCTTTAATATTAGATATTTTATACACTATTGCCTTAAACTATTAATTATTTTTACCTACAAAATATATTTATAATTAACAAAATATTACAATACAATGCAAATATCTTCTCTTTTTGTAAAAACTACTACTATTACGAAAATGACTGATATCTATTTAGCCTAGAAACTGCTGTTATTTGGATAAAGTATTTGGTGTTTTGTTCATTAGTGAGAAAAAGGATACTTTGTTTTGTTCAGGAATTTAAAATAAAACGTAAATTTTTAGATACAGTTCGAGAAAAATCCATACCTTAGTTAAACAGGAATCGTTTATGATTAAAAAAATATTTACCAGCTATAAAAATTCACTTTTTGAAGTAGATAATAAAAACCTGACTACAGGTTCCAAAGCTTCACTTTTTATTTTTATTTTGATAGTTTTTATTATTATAAGTTCTGGGATACAGATGCAAAAGGGTTATGTTACCTATCCTACAACCTCTTTTGATTATGCCTGTACCTCTAAGATAGATAAAAATAGAGAGATCAACAAGTTTCAATCACGTGATATTTCAAAAGATATCTACAATAGTAACTTTGATTACCGCTACTGGAGTTTAGAGGATTTCAAATACGACCATCACCACAAGTCAGAGTCCCAAGTTCTTCTCTCTTTTGGAAAAGATGCCCGTTGCCAAAAAATGGGAACACTCTATCTTGATGTAGCCAACGATGCCTTCTATAAAGATAAACTGATCGAATACAAAGCCTTAAAGAACAATATCACCAAGATCAACTCTCAAATTCAGACAGCAGAAGCACAATACGCCTCTATGTTACTTGAAGACATTGCCCAACAGGACCACAACCTCTCTATTCTCTCAAGCAGCAGTTCAAAAGTCAAAGAGAAGATTCGTCTCTTAAACGATCAACTACAACATCTTGAGCAGCGGTTAGATGAAATAGACAATGTAGGCACACTAGATAGCTTTCAAAGTTTTAAAAATTATCTGGACAAAAATTCTGATGAGATAGACACAGCTTATAAAGAGGCTATAAAATACTATAAGTTTCAATACACTCTAAATGTCTTTCTATTTTTACTGCCAATATGGTTTATCTTCTATTTTGTATACCGACTGTTTAAACGTAAAAAGTACCACATATTGGCCCATATGAGTCTTCATGTTGCCAATGTCTCTGCGGTGTTTATCGTTTTTTATCTGTTAAGTCTGATATATGATGTGATACCTAAAGTTTTTCTCTCCAAACTCATTGCACTTTTAAGTCAATACAACCTAAGTGTACTTCTTAACCTTGTCGCCATACTCTTTTTTATGTCACTATTTGGATTTTTCATCTACCGTATTCAAAAAAACAGAAGTAGAGAATTTCATGAAGACAGCAGCCAAAGAGATGCTGCGCTTAAAAAGGAACGTATTTTAAAAGGCGTATGTTCTTATTGTGGGAAAGTACCTAGAGCAGAAGATAAGTTTTGTGGAGGTTGTGCACAAGCGCTGAGCAAAGAGTGCCCTCAGTGCCACAACACTACGCAAGTCGATGATCAATATTGTCGCAGTTGTGCACATAAATTTTAATAAGTATATTAGAAGACTCAATCGTTAACATAAATGATGAAAAAGGGCAGGGTGTGGAGCCCACTCGATATGTAACCGTTTTTAAGTACCTTTAAAGTAGAATAAGCCCAATAATAAAAAGGTAGAACTTTGGCAGAAATCCCACATATTCCCGTACTTTACAGAGAAGTTATTGCTGCTTTTGAAGGCATAGACGATGGCATCATTATTGATTGTACTATGGGGTATGCCGGACACAGTTCGATGCTTTTAGAGGCGTACCCTGACATCACACTTGTTGGGATCGACCAGGACCAGACTGCTATAGACTTCTCTACCAAACGACTGGCACCATTTGGTGATCGTGCACGGATTAAAAAAGGGCGTTTTTCTGAGGTGATCAAGAGCATCATCGAAGAAGAGGGCGCTGAAAATATTAGAGGTATACTGGCTGACATTGGTGTCTCTTCGCTTCAGCTTGACCAAAAAGATCGTGGCTTCTCTTATGAGAGTGAGACACTGGACATGAGGATGAACCAGGACGCACCTTTGAGTGCGGCTGAGGTTGTCAATGGCTACGCTCAAAATGAACTAGAACATATTTTACGTGAGTATGGTGAGATCCGTAATGCAAAGCAGATCGCTGCTGAGATCGTCAAATATCGACCTTTTACCTCGGCCAAAGCCTTGAGTGATGTGGTGAAACCTTTTGGGCCACGTGGTAAAAAGATCCATCCTGCTACCTTGGTGATGCAGGCGATCCGCATAGAGGTCAATGATGAACTCGGAGAACTCTCGCGTCTTTTAGATGCTATTGGCGATGCAGAACTTCCCAATGCCCGTGTTGGGATCATCTCTTTTCACTCGCTGGAAGACCGCATGGTCAAGCAGCGCTTTTCACAGTGGAAGCAGTCTTGTATCTGCCCGCCTGAAGTGATGCGTTGTAGCTGCGGCAACAACCATAAAAAAGGTAAAGTACTGACGAAAAAGCCTTTAGTCGCCCATAGTGATGAACTTAAAGAGAACGTACGTAGTCGTAGCGCGAAACTGCGTGTTTTTGAGATGGGACGTTAATGAACGAAAAAGATCTGATCTTACAGGAAGTCAAAGAGCATCATGAACTCCAGAACATGGAGAACAAGATGGGGTGGCGTTTTCTGTTGATGACGCTGCTGATCTTGGCGATCGCCTGGTTGATCCTTTTTCCCAAGGTCTATCTGCAGTCTCAGGTCTATTATAAAAGTCGTGATATTGCTGTTTTGACGGGCGAATACAATGTCCTTAAAGAGGAAAATCGGATCTTAAAGACCAAGGTCGAGTCGATCCGTTTTAAAAATCAGGTGCTAGACACCATGTTTGATGAGTAGGACTACAACATGATCCGTAAAGTGATAGAATTTTCCATAGACAAGCCGCTATTGAACCATATCTTACTTCTTTTTATACTGCTGCTTTCTATTTTTGCTTATATCAACATCCCTAAAGAGATCTTTCCGCCCATACAGATGGACAAGATCTCTATTAATGGCGGATACCCGGGTACTTCGGCCAATGTTTTGGACAAGATGGTGGTGGGGACCATAGAAGATGATCTAAAAAATATCAACGAACTCGACACTGTAAAGACCAGTATTAAAAATGGCTCCTTTTCTATTATGGCCGATATCAAGCCGGGTTCTGAAAACATCAAGGTCTTGCAGGATGTCAAAGATATCATTGCCCAGACCAAACGTGACCTGCCGGCAGATATGAATGAACCTATTGCGAAGATCCATGTCGAGACCATACCTCTAGTTCTTATTGCTATCTCGGGTGAAGTAGATACACGAGAGCTTCTTGAACGGGCAGAAGAGCTAAAAAGTGAACTTTCAAAGTTCAAGGAGTTAAGTGAGATCTCGATCCGTGGCGATGCGGATGAAGAGTTGGTGTTGCGGTTGGATGAGGCACGTTTACAGGCATATGGTCTTGAGACCAACAGTGTTGTTCAAGCTTTGAAAAATATGAGTTCTATCTTCCCCATAGGTACTATAAAGGAGAAGGGCGAACACCTTTACATCTCCACCTATAATGGTGAGAAAAAGCGTGAGCGCCTTGAAGAGAGTATGCTTAATGTCAACGGTAAGCAGGTACGATTGGGAAACATAGCTGACATCTCTTTTGAACTCAGTGATGAGAGTGAACTTTCTCACTATAATGGTGTTCGTAATATCTCTATCAACATTACAAAGTCCAAGTCGGGTAATGCTATTGCTTTGACTAAAGATATCAGAACAATGCTGCGTGGATTTGAAAAAAAATATCCAGAACTCAGTTTTAGTATCTATACCGACACCTCAGTATGGATCAAAAACCGTCTCAACACCGTCTTTTCAAACATCTTGTTTGGTCTGATGATGGTCTTTGTTGCGATGTTGATCTTTGTCAACCGCGGTATAGCTTTTGTTGTGGCCATGGGTATTCCACTCTCTTTTATGATCGGTCTGATCGTTACGGAAGCAGCGGGGCACAGTCTCAACATGCTCTCTCTTTTGGGGGCCTTGATCGCTTTGGGAATGTTGGTTGATGAGGCTATTGTTGTGGCTGAAAACATCTACCGTCACCTGGAAGAGGGGATGGAACGTCGTGAAGCGGCTATAGTCGGTGCGACAGAGATGTTCCCTGCCGTTTTAACAGCAACACTGACTACGATCTTCGCATTTTTACCAATGTTGATGTTGACGGGAGACATGGGAACCTTTATCCGTATTTTGCCGATCATGATCTCTGTACTGCTTATCAGTTCACTCTTTGAGGCTTTTTACTTTCTTCCTCTACACTCTTATGACTTCTTGCGTCTGCGTAAAGAGGGACATATGACCCATGGTATTTGGGAAGGGCTTTACAGCAACTATACGAAGACATTGGCACTGTTACTTCGTAAAAAAGTACTTTCACTTCTTTTTATTGTGGTGAGTATTATGAGTGCCACTGTCTATATGGTCAGTCACACCAAGTTCCAGCTTTTCCCTGAGTTTGATGTGACACAGATCTATGTCTCAGGCAAGGTCAACATCAATAATGACCTGCAAAACACAGAGCTTTTGGTCACAGACCTGGAAAAAGAGATCCTTAAAAACATGAAAGAGGAAGAGTTTATCTCTGTGACCTCTGTTATTGGTCTGCGTATGGATTCTAAAAATAAGGCTGAGTTGGGTGAGAACCTTTTCCAGATCTTTATAGAACTTCATGAACGTGCCCCGGACAATGTGTTTAACAAGTACATTAATCCTTACCTTTCTTTAGACTATAACGGTTCACTTCTGACCCGTGATCGTTCTGCGTATGAGATCAAAAAAGATGTAGCTGCTTGGATGGAACCCTTTACTAAACTTAAAACACAAGAGGGTCTGGTCTATGAAGAGCTTAACACCGATGTTCAAGGGACAGGCGTTGTAGCTCATGATGTCGAGATCGCTATAAGTGGTAAAGATGATGCCGCTTTAGTAGAAGCTGTCAAGACCTTAAAAACGGCCATGTCTCAGATCGATGGTCTGATCAACATGGGCGATGATGCTGACTTGGGTGAAAAAGAGTTAAAACTTCGTATTAATGCCTATGGAGAGAAACTGGGTTTTAATGAGCAGGTGATCACTAATGAGCTAAGAGCGTACTACCTTAAAAGTGAATATGGAAAGATGTTTAACAGTAGTGGTCTTGTTCGTGTGCGGATAGAAGGTGCTAATAAAGACACTATCTCATCACTCGAGCAGATGGAGGTTAAGGTTCCCGGGTCTCAAAACTATGTAGCACTTAAAGAGGTGTGTGACTTTATCATCACCCAAGGTTATGTCAACACTATCAAAGAAGATGGTAAGCGTATCCGCTCTGTATTTGCCTCACTGGACAAAGAAAAGTTGATGGCAGCAGATGCGATGTTAAAGTTGGCGCCGACGATTGTATCGCTGCAAGAAGAGGGCTACGATATAGAGGTCAAGGGAGAACAAAAAGAGAACGAGAAGAATCAGCGTGAGATGTCTCAAGCAGGGATCATGGCCATATTTTTGATCTTTATTACCTTGATATGGCTCTTTGACTCTATTAAACTTTCACTGATCGTTTTAAGTACCATTCCCTTGGTAATACTCGGTGTCTACATCGGACACAGTGTTATGGGGCTGAATATGTCGATGACTTCGATGATCGGAGTAGTAGGTTTGGCCGGGGTCGTTGTCAATGATGGTCTGATCATGGTCAGTTTTATTAAAAATGCCAAAGACCTCGAAGAGCTGGTACGACTGGCCAAGACACGTTTACGACCTATTTTACTCACATCTATTACTACTGTGATCGGTCTCTCTACTTTGATCTTTTTTGCTTCGGGACAAGCACTTATCTTGCAACCAATGGCTGTAGCCCTTGGTTTTGGGATCATCTGGGCGACAGTCTTAAATCTAATTTATGTTCCTATCCTTTACGCTGTGGTTTATCGTATCAAAAGTCCTGTGAGCTAAAGTGTCAACAGTGAGATTGCTCTACATAATAGTGGAGTAATAAAGCCCTAGAGTGGTATAATCACGAAATTTTTAATGTATTGGATATAAATATGGAAGATTATGGTAAATATGCAGCACTATTTGAAGATGCTGATGATGTCTTTTTAGGTTCTCCGAGATCTAAGTTTTTAGACATCGTTTACACTGCCAACCGCAACCTTGTGGAAGAGCAGCTAGACAAGATGGTCGAGAAGATGGCAACAATGGAGTTGCTTTTAGAAGAGAAGCTTGGTGATTATTGGGAGCGTGAGCTTCCAACAAGTGGTTTTGGACGTTCTACTGAAGTTGAACAGAAGACCAAGAGCCTTTACATTGAGTTTACAGGTGAGATCGTTACCCGTAACGAGTAAAAGCGACATAGTTAAGAGAGAGAACATAGTTCTCTTTTGAGAACAGCTTGGCTGTTTTTATAAGAGATTTTATACCACTAAATTTATCTAGGAAATGTGCACACGTGATTGAGACTGTAGAAAAAGAGATCGTTACCCTTGTTGAAGAGATCGGATATAGTGAGATCACCCGCCTTTTTGGAACCTTGGCCGGAGGCAAACGTCTGCGTGCCAAACTGGTCTTAGCGATCGCTGGAGCTGATGCTACTGCACCACGTTTGGGCGCTATTATCGAGCTTATACATGCCGCTTCACTTCTACATGATGATGTGATCGATGATGCCACACTTCGAAGAGGTGCTCCTTCTGTTAATGCCACAGAAGACTCTAAGACTGCGATCATGTTGGGTGATGCTCTTTACTCCAAGGCGTATAGTACCCTGGTTGCTTATGATGAAGCTGTAGCCAAGAGTGTGGCAGATGCGGTTACGGCACTCTCTGTAGGTGAACTGATGGATGTCAAGATGTCCGAGCACTTTAACAGTGATGCTGATGCTTACATGGATATGCTTTACCTGAAAACTGCAGCCCTTATTGAAGCTTCTGCCAAGGCAGCGGCATTGATGGTGGGCAAAGATGCCGAGGCCTATGCCCTGTATGGAAAGAACTTGGGTATTTCATTTCAGATCATAGATGACATTCTCGACATCGTCTCAGATGAAGCGACACTGGGAAAACCGGCACTTCATGATTATGTAGAGGGCAAATGTACCCTTCCGTACATCTACCTCCATGAAGCACTTGATGACGCGGAGAAAAAGCGTCTTGTCTCTTATCATAAAAAGCAACTTTCAGCAGAAGATACAGCATGGATCAAAGCAAAGATGAAAGTGCACCACTCTATAGAGCGCTCATATGCATTGGCTCAGGAACTTTCTGACAAAGCGATCGCTGCAGTAGGTGATGACATGAGGTTGGTTGGGATTATTGAGAGTATGATGAAGAGAAGTTTTTAATGCACTATCTTGTTGTCAGTTTTACTCATAAAAACACCACGTTAGCCATACGAGAAAAGCTTGCATTTTCCAATGACGAACAAAAAGAGAAGTGTCTAGCCAAAGTCGTAAAAGATCCAAATATCGATGAAGTGATGGTGACATCGACTTGTAATCGTATAGAGGTGTTTTGCAGCTGTAGCGATGTCGATGCGGCAACGATGATGATACTGGTCCATTTCTTTAACCGTTCAGGGATCCCTGCAGATGAGCTGGAAGCACGGGCAGATATTTATGAAGACCGTACAGCGATTCACCACATGCTTTCAGTTGTCAGTTCTCTTGACTCTATGGTAGTCGGAGAGACACAGATCTCCGGACAGATCAAAGATGCCTTCTCCTTTGCCAAAAAACATGGTTTTTGTGGGGCAACACTGGCGACAGTGATCCATCACGCCTTTAGATGTGCAGCTGAAGTTCGAAATGTGACCGATATCTCATCTAAGCCGGTCTCTATTGCAAGTGTTGCGATGAAAAAGCTCAAGCAAGATGCAGGCGATCTTTCCGGAAAGCGGGCACTCTTGATCGGTGCAGGAGAGATGACGGTACTGACGGCACGTTATCTTATGCGTGAGAATGTCTCTATTACTATTATGAACCGTACCCGCTCAAAAGCAGAAGAGGTGGCTAAAGAGTTTAATGCTCAAGTCATCGATTTTGAAGCACTGGGAGATGTCCTTAATGAATTCGAACTTCTTATTACAGCAACAGGTGCAACCACGCCTATCATCAAAAAAGAGGATATCAATTTTGACCTGGGTGAGCGATACTGGGTAGACATGGCCGTTCCTCGTGATATTGAAGAGTTTCACTCTGAGCATATCAAACTCTATGCAGTGGATGATCTTAAAAGTATTGTGGATGAGAACCTGATCTTACGTGAAGATGAGGCGAAGGCCTCGTTTAGTGTGATCCGTAAGTTCACCAACAGCTTTTATGACCTTCAACAACAGCAGCGCATCGAACCGATGATCAAAGAGGTCTATGTTCGTGCGATGAAAGCGGCTAAGGTCGAGAGTGAACGGGCAATCAAAAGTGGTTATATACCAAAGCAGTACGAAGCTGAGGTCCAAAAGTTGGCAGAACAGACACTTAAACGTTTTCTACACGGCAAGATGAACCGTCTGCGCGATGTGACGGAAGAGGCCCACTCCGAGTCACTGATGCAAGCACTTTCTCATATACTGGGTCTAAAAAAGATCGACAAAAAATAATACTTTACAAGGAACGTCATGCGTTTTTCACAAGCTTTTATCCCTACTACCAAAGAAGCCCCTTCGGATGCTGTCTTAGCCAGCCATATTTTGTTGACACGCGCAGGTTTTACCTCTCAGGTTGCTGCAGGTCTTTATAACTACCTGCCACTGGGAAAACGTGTTCTTAAAAAGATAGAGAATGTTATTAATGAAGAGATGACGAAGGTAGGTGCACAAGAGGTAGATCTTAGTTTTGTGACCCCTGCTGATCTCTGGGAAGAGAGTGGACGTATCGAGAAGTTTGGTAAAGAGCTGCTCCGTTTTAGAGACCGTAAAGAGAACCTTTTTGTTTTGGGGCCAACACATGAAGAGATGATGGTAAATCTGGTACGCAACCGCGTGACCTCTTACAAACAACTTCCTATGAATCTCTATCAGGTCAAGACAAAGTTCCGTGATGAAGCGCGTCCCCGTTTTGGTCTGATGCGTGGACGTGAGTTTGTGATGAAAGATGGTTACAGCTTTCATGCAACAACAGAGGACCTCGATAGAGAGTTCGATGTGATGGAAGCGGCATACAAACGTATCTTGGAACGTCTGGGTCTTGATTTTCGTGTGGTCGAAGCGGACAGTGGTGCTATCGGTGGTGCCGGTTCTAAAGAGATCATGGTGATCGCAGACAGTGGTGAAGATACGATTGCTATCTGTGACAGTTGTGAATACGGTGCGAATGTCGAAGCAGCAGAACGCTCAGCGAGAGAAACAGTCCCTGAAGCTCCAGAGAGTGATTTTAACAAATTCTCAACACCCGATGTCAAAAGTATTGAAGATCTGGCAACATTTTTTAAGGTCGATCCTTACTACACCATGAAGTGTGTCGCCAAAAAGATGCATTATGAAGATGGTGAGCAGATCGTGCTCTTCTTTTTACGTGGGGATGATGAACTTCAGGAGGTGAAGGCAGTCAATGCTGCAGAAGCTTTAGATATTGATGATGTGACAGAAGCTGAGCTTGAGGCAGCAGGTCTGGTTCCTGGTTTTATGGGACCACTCGACATGGAGAAGGTACCCTGTGTCTTTGATAAAGCACTAAAGGGTGCTACTCAGATGATCTGTGGTGCTAATGAAAAAGACCAACACTATGTGGGTGTTGATATGAGTGTTTTAGATGAAGCGCTTTTTGTAGACCTTTATACAGCCAAAGAGGGTGACGGATGTCCTCACTGTTCAGGAAAGCTACTTTATAAAAAAGGGATTGAAGTTGGTCATATCTTTAAGTTGGGTACTACCTACTCAAAACCGCTTAAAGCAGAGTTTCTTAACGAAAAAGGGCAAGCAGAGCCACTGATCATGGGAACCTACGGTATGGGTGTCAGCCGCCTTATTGCAGCGACTATCGAGCAGCATCATGATGAAAAAGGGTGTATCTGGAC
>WGDB01000082.1 GCA_015493495.1 Helicobacteraceae bacterium
GTGACCAAGAATATGATGGGATCATGACCTCTTTTTTACATCTACCAGAGCCTCTACGCACTAAAGCCTTCACCCATGCACTCGACATACTGAGTAGTGGAAGTTATTTTATGGGGGAGTTCTTTGCGCAAGAGCAGATGCAACGTGACACCGGAGGTCCTAAAGTCTTAGCATTACTTTACACCTTGGAGTCTATGAAAGCTATCGTAACACGAGATGACATTAAGATCATTAAGCTTGAAGCCTGTGTTGATCACCTCTCAGAAGGCAAAGGCCATCAAGGTGAAGCAGATCTGATCCGTGTGATCGTACAGAAACTATAAGGAGAAAAAGATGAGTAAACCATTTATAGAACTACCTTCATTAACACTAAAGTCACTTTTTGAATATAGTTTAGAACACTATACAGAAAGAGCTGTTGTTGGCTTTGTAAACGAAGAACCGATGACCTATGGTGAACTGGGAGAAAAGGTCGAAGCGATCCAAGAGACCTTGCGCAAGTATGGTGTTAGACGTGGAGACAGGGTGGCACTTTACAGTGAGAACATGCCTAACTGGGGTGCAGTCTATTTTGCAGTAACAACAATGGGAGCGACGATTGTACCGATATTGCCGGATTTCCATGTCTCAGAAGCAATGCATATCGCCGTTCACGCAGAGTGTAAGGCGGCTTTTATCTCTAAAAAACTCTTAGACAACATGTTAGATGAAACCGAACCTCCATCTTTGAGTCTTTTGGTGATGTTAAATGACCTGGAAGTGTTTGAAGAGTACTCAATCCCTTCTAATGTTGACAAGATGATGCAAAAGCTTGGTAAAGATGTGGAGATAAAAGAGGATGACCTGGCCGCTATTATTTATACCTCTGGTACTACAGGTAGTTCAAAAGGGGTGATGTTAACACATAAAAACCTCACTTTTGATGCGTCTGCTTCTCAACACTTGGTAGACATTTTTCCTGAAGACCGTTTTCTCTCTATTTTACCAATGGCACATACCTTTGAGTGTACAGTAGGCTTTTTGATCCCAGTTTTAAATGGTGCATCGATTAACTATATTTTGAAGCCACCTACCCCTACGGTACTCATCAAGGCGATGGCACAGGTTAAACCCACCTTTATGTTGAGTGTGCCTTTGGTCATCGAAAAGATCTACAAAAACAAAGTTCAGCCAAACTTTGAGAAAAACTTTTTGATCCGGATGCTCTATGCTATTCCTTTTGTACGTCGAAAGTTAAATGCTATGGCTGGTAAAAAACTAATGGAGACGTTTGGTGGCGAACTGCGCTTCTTTGGTATTGGTGGTGCGGGCGTCTCTCCAACGGTTGAGAAGTTTCTGCGTGAGGCAAACTTTCCATACTGCATAGGCTATGGGTTGACAGAGACTGCTCCTATATTGGCAGGTACCAATCCTACGGTAACAAAATACAGAGCTATTGGTCCTGCGCTTCCCGGTGTGACTTTAGAGCTGCGTGAGCAAGATGCAGATGGTGTAGGTATTTTATGGGCGAAGGGTCCTAACGTCATGAAGGGCTACTATAAAGACCCGGAGAAGACGGCAGAAGTCTTAGATGAAGATGGTTGGTTTAACACGGAAGATATAGGATATTTTGACGAAGATGGTTATTTCTTTATGAGTGGACGTGCCAAAAATATTATTGTGGGTCCTGGCGGCGAGAACATCTACCCTGAGCAGATAGAGGCAGCTATAAACGCACATCCTCTGGTGGGTGATGCACTTGTCTTCGATGACAATGGAACTGTTGTTGCACGTATCTACCTCGATCCTGAAAAGCTTGACGAACACTTTGGAGTTACATCCAAGTCTGAGACCAAGATGAACGATAAAATTGAAGCACTTCTAGAGGAGATTCGTGAAGAGGTCAACTCTAAGGTCTCTTCATTCTCTCGTATTCGTAAAGTGATCCATCAGCGTGAAGAGTTTGTAAAGACGCCAACTAAGAAGATCAAGCGATACCTTTATGTTGAGGCACCGCATAAGTAATGGTCTCTTCACTTCTTTTTGTATGTTTGGGTAATATCTGTCGTTCACCCTTAGCAGAGGGTTTGGCCAAGCAGTATGCTGACAAATATGGTTTGGATCTTGTTATAGACTCTTGTGGTACGGGAAACTGGCATGTGGGTGAACCGCCTTGTGAGGATTCCATTCGTGTTGCAAAAATGCATGGTCTGGATATTTCACAGCAACGATCTCGTCAGATAACACAAAAAGATATTGAGCGATTTGAGTTGATTATTGCACTTGATGAAAAGAACCTTCGTGACCTGAAAGCTATGGGTGCTAAAAACGTTGTTAAACTTGGTGACTACGGATATAAGGGTGAAGATGTACCAGACCCCTATTTTTTCCCTGGTTATGAGGGATTTGAGAAGGTTTATGAGATGATCGAGCTCTGTGTTGAAAACCTTTTTAAAAGCAGTATCAATCCCAAGTAACACAATTTTGTTAGCTTGTTAGGCGTTGCGTTAGTGCTAAAGTGTACTAGTTATTAAAAGGGCGTTCTTCGTACTTTAAGCTGTTTCCGACAAGAAAAAGTGTACTGCTTTTGAGTGCTGTTATATTGTTATAACGACCCACTCCAAAAGCATAGTACCCCTCTTCAAACAACATCGTTATACCTTCACTCATATCGATTAAAGAAAGTTTACTGTCATCAAGCAGGTTGGCGTCAACAATACCATCAAATTCAAATGCGATATTGATCCAGTCATAA
>WGDB01000083.1 GCA_015493495.1 Helicobacteraceae bacterium
AACAAAAATGGTTCGCATTTTGACCTGGGTATCGCCTTGCTTATTGCACTTGACAGTGTAGAAGTCGAACTCTCAGAGTGGTATGTTTTTGGAGAATTAGGGCTAGATGGCAGTGTCAAAGAGAATGCCCTGCTCTATCCTCTTGTGCTCTCACTTGCCAACAGTGCCAGTATGCAGAAAGTTTTGGTTCCAAAAGAGAGTCTCTCCAAGGTACGCAATATTCCCGATATAGAGTTTATAGGGATAGAACATCTTAACGATGCCATCGCTTTTTTTCGGGGAGATGATGCCAAGGTCTTTCGCCAAGATGCTGCTGAGATCGAACATGCTCACTATAAGGTAGGTAACACCACCTTTTACTTTCAAAAGAGCTATCCCATAGATTTTTTGGACATCAAAGGGCAGGAAAATGCAAAACGCGCGGCACTGATCAGTGCAAGTGGTCTGCATAACCTGCTTTTAGAAGGCTCTCCAGGATGTGGCAAATCGATGATCGCCAAGCGTCTACACTACATCTTGCCTCCTGTCACTTCAGATGAACTTCTTGACATTGCCAAACTCGACTCGCTCGACGGTGTTGAGCCCCACTTTTCACCTCTAAGACCCTTTCGCTCACCGCACCATACCTCTACACCAGCTTCAGTCTTTGGAGGAGGCAGCCATAAAGCACAGATAGGTGAGATTGGTCTGGCACACAACGGTATTTTATTTTTTGATGAACTTCCACATTTTCAAAAGCCTGTTCTTGAAGCACTTAGAGAACCACTTGAAGATAAAAAAATTCGTATCTCACGTGTCAATACCAAGGTAGAGTACCCTACTTCATTTCTCTTTCTAGCTGCCATGAATCCCTGTCCCTGCGGTAATTTACTTAGCAGTACTCAGAATTGCCGCTGTTCAGAACGCGAGATCCAACGTTACAAAAACCGACTCTCCGACCCTTTTTTAGACCGTATTGATCTCTATATACAGATGCAAAACATCAACCCGGATGATAGTGCTTCATACAGTTCAGAGGAACTTCACAAACAGGTACTTTATGCACATAAACGGCAAATAAAAAGAGGTCAAACTTCACTTAACGGTCAGTTAGAAGACAGTGATATCGAAAAGTATTGCCAACTAACCCAAGATGCCCAAAGTATTTTAGAACAGGCTGTTTTACGTTACCAACTCTCTTTTCGGAGCATTAAAAAGATCCAAAAGGTGGCACGCACCATTGCCGACTTGGATCAAGCTACTGAGATCTCTAAAGAACATCTTCTCGAAGCACTTGGCTATAGAAGACGGGCCCAATGATCACTAAAGAGCACCTTTAACATATGCACCCTTAGAGTTATAATCTTTCTTCTACTATAATATTACGCCATCAGTTAGTCAGATAGACTCTCTCTTTTATAAAGGTTTATAATGTCACGCAATAACAAATACTCAAAAATTGCCAATTTTGGTCTGACACTTCTTAGTAAAAAGTCTCTCTCCGAAGGTCTTCCTCATATCTCTGCCCATGCCAAAGATGTTATAGGAGCCGAGCGATGTTCTGTCTTTATCTACAGCTCTAAAGAGCATATACTCTGGACCACCATTGCAGATGGGATAGACAAGATCACTATTTCTGCGGACAAAGGCATTGTCGGTCATACATTAAAGACCAAAGTGCCGGTCATCGTCATTGATGCCCAACGCGATCCCATGTTCCATTCTGAAATTGACGAGAAGAGTGGCTATGAGACTAAAAACATGATCACAGCACCCATCTTTGACTCCGAACATAATGTCATAGGCGTAATGCAGTTACTTAACAAAGATGCAGGTTTTGATGAAGAAGATATTAAGTTTATGACCTTTTTTGCACATTATGTCAGCGGGTTTATAGAACTCGCGACTCTATACTCACGATAATAACTTAGCCATTAAGGGCTTCTAACCACACCTTCATCTTTTTCTCATAACCAATAGCTTTCAAATCCACAAAATGCAGTGGCTCAGAGAGATACTTCTGCGCTACCCAACCGCCAAAGTCATGAGGATAAAGGTAGCCCTCGTTTTGCTGTTGAATATTTTTAGGAATCTCTAACAATGTTCCGTTTTTCACTGCTTCTTGGGCTGCGTTGATTGCCATGTAAGCACTGTTGGACTTGGGTGATGCACAGAGATAGATCACGGCTTGTGCAAGGATGATCCGAGACTCAGGATAACCTATCATCTTCACAGAGGTCATAGTAGAGGTACACAGTGTCAGTGCCTGAGGGTTGGCATTTCCCACGTCTTCACTCGCTAAAACAACCAGGCGTCGCGCTATAAACTCAGGTGGTTCACCACCCTCTATCAGACGTGCCAAGTAATAGATAGATGCATCGGTATCTGAACCTCGTATGGACTTGATCATCGCAGAGGCAAGGTCATAATGCACTCCAGCTTCTGAACTTCCGCCACTTTGAGCATTAGGGCGCAGAGAGTGCAATGTTTCTATGGTAATGTTAGACTCTAAAGCAGCAGTAAACTCCAGAAGTTTTAACATCCCTCTCGCATCACCCCCACAAGAACGCAGCATATATTCTCGCGCATCCTCCTCAATGCTCAGGTTCTCACGACGCAACGCTTTATCCAACAAGGCATTCAACGCATCAATATTAATCGACTTCAGTTCAAAAAGCAGCGATCGTGAACGCATGGCTGCAGTGAGAGAGAAAAATGGATTTTCTGTTGAGGCACCGATGACTAACACACTGTTATTTTCCATAACAGGGAGCAGAACCTCTTGCTGGTTTTTAGCCAAACGATGGACTTCATCTATAAAGATCAGCGGTCTCTGCAAAGCATTTTTATACTGATCGAAGATCTTACGAAGCTGTTCTACTTTAAGGGAAGTGGCATTGAACTCATAAAAGGGAAGACCCATCACCTTGGCGATGACACGGGCAATAGTTGTCTTTCCGGAGCCGGGAGGACCATAGAAAAAGCTGTGTCCCAAGTGTCCTGACTCACATAGTCTGCGTAAAGAAGCTTCTGCTCCAGAGAGATGTTCTTGTCCTAAAATAGCGTCAAAACTATCAGGACGAAGAAGCGAGGTAAAGTCTGCCATAAACACTATTTTCTTTTACGTTTGTCCGGTTTTTCGTCGCTGTGAGCCTCTTCGATCTGCTTGTCTCTTGCAGCATCTTGTACTTTTTGCAATTTTTTAGAATCACGGTCAGCATCCAAGTACTCTCTTAAGTGTACATATTCACTACGATCCAAGAAACGTGTCTTTCCTGTTGGAAGATTGTTCAGCTCAATACCGCCAAAACTAAGACGTTTCAGGTCAACAACCTCAGCATCGAAGTGTGCAAAGAAACGACGGACTTCACGATTATGCCCTTCACCAATAGCGATTTTCAGAACAGAGTAGTCACCCTTGTTTTTTATGATCTGGTAAGCAAAGAAAGGGGCAAAATGCATAGAGGTCACACCACTAAGTTCATGACCACCGGCAGAGGCATCTTCAAGATCAAGCCCTTTTTTCATCCCCATCTCCATAGCATCGGTAATAGGCCCTTTGATCTTCACCTTGTAGACACGCTCTAGACTTGAGGTCATCAGCAGGTTAGCCACACGAGAGGCATCAGTCAAAAGTAACAGTCCCTCCGTTGCATAGTCCAATCGACCTACTGGAATAAAATGTTTATACTTATTATCAAGAGAGTCATAGATAATACGACGACCGCGAGGATCATTTTTAGTGACCAACTCACCCTTGGGCTTGTTATAAACGATAACAGTGAACTGATCACTTGGCATCACTTTCTTACCACTGACCACTACTTTTACATGGCGTTCATCCACCTGTGTTGCCGGATTGGTCTCTAGTTCACCATCTACAAAAACGTAACCGTCCTGTATGGCCTTGTCTGCTTCTCGACGCGAATAGGTTGAGAAGTGTGCTATAAATTTGTTAAGTCGCATCATGCGATTCCCTTTTCTACCAGATCATGGAGGTGGAGTGCTCCGAGAATGTTTCTCTCATCATCAACCACCACCAGAAGCTGGATCTTATGTTTTTCTATAAAGACTAATGCATCACTTGCCAACATATTGGCATCATTAATTGTCTTGGGTGCCAAGGTCGCAAAGGTTGCCGCCGCCACATCTAGAGAGAAGTCCTCTTGCATCAAAGCCCGACGGATATCTCCATCACTGATAAGTCCCACGAATTTACCTTCGTCATCAACCAAAAGTACCGTACCGATACGCCCTTCACTAATACTGAGAATGGCCTCTTTTAATGGCGTGTTCCTGTTAATGATGGGAAGGTCTTTTTTGCGCATCACATCATCTACTTTTACAAAAAGTTGACGGCCCAAAGCACCGCCCGGATGAAATGAGGCAAAATCCTCTTTTTTAAAGTCTCGCGCCTTCATCAAACAGATCGCCAAAGCATCACCAAGCGCCAGCGTCAACGTCGTCGAAGATGTTGGTGCAATGTCCAAAGGACAAGCCTCTTTTTGTACCTCGACCTTCATCAACAGATCACTAAACTTACCTAAAGTCGAACTGCTGTTACGAGTCATACCGATCAGAGGAATCTTAAAGCGTTTGACATGCGGTAAAATCGAGCTTAATTCTGCACTTTCACCACTGTAACTAATCGCCAAAAGCACATCATCTTTAGAGATCATCCCCAAATCACCATGCATGGCCTCAGTCGGATGTAAAAAGAAACTTGGTGTTCCTGTAGAGGCGAAAGTCGCCGCCATTTTCGCACCAATAAGACCAGACTTGCCGACACCCGTCACGATCAGTTTCCCTCTGCAAGAGAGTATCGCCTCTACGATCTTGTCAAGATCTTTAGATATGTTTTCTGCAGCAGACGTCAGTGTACCGGCTTCAATAGTAAGTGTCTCTTTGACAATTGCTCTGTAATCATAGTTCATAGCGCAATTATAGCTTAAAAAGAAGATTAACATTCATATTATGCTCAAAGCATTTGTTATAATAACCTCAAAGGAATGTTCATGCAAAACCTCTTTAGTGAAGTCACCTCTTTAGACCAACGATGTTATAGTGAATACGGTTTAAGCGAGGATCTCTTAATGGAGCATGCCGCTGACGGCATGGCAGACTTCATACATAACAGCTATGAAGGGCATAAACATGTCTGTATTGTTTGTGGTAGTGGTAATAATGGGGCAGACGGTATTACTTTGGCACGCTTGTTACACCGTGATTTTGAGGTCTCTCTCTATCTTGGGAAAGAGGTACACTCAGAGATGGCCAAACTCCAACTCAAACGTGCTAAGGCTATAAATGTCCCTCTTGTCACTGAACTTCCTGAATGTGACATCTTAGTGGATGCACTTTTTGGAAGTGGCCTAAGTCGTGATTTTGATAAAGAGACCAAAACGCTTATCAGACATATGAATACTCTAGACGCAGAAAAAATTGCCTGCGATATCCCCTCTGGCTTAAAGATAGACGGCACCCAACAAGAGGTCTGTTTTGAAGCGGATACCACACTGACTATGGGTGCACTGAAACGGGGCATGTTCAGTGATGCGGCCAAAGAGCTAGTGGGTTCTGTCTACGTCATCGACCTTGGCGTCAGCAGAACGGTTTATGAAACACAGAGCAACTGGAAACTTTTAGATGAAGACGATCTGCACCTACCCAACCGCCATCTAAAAAACTCCCATAAAGGAAGTTATGGCCATCTCTCCCTCATCTGCGGTGAAAAACCAGGTGCAGCCGTCATGGCAGGCTCCGCTGCTTTACGTTTTGGTTCAGGTCTCGTCACACTCCTCAGTAATAACAATGAGCAGATCCCCTTTGAGTTGATGCAGTCTCATCTTCTGCCCACCACAACAACGGCTATTGCATTGGGCATGGGTCTTGGGACGGAGTTCTCTAATGAAGAGCTGCATACCCTACTTGACAACGATCTTCCTCTTCTACTCGATGCAGACATCTTTTCGCATCCTCTTTTCTCAGAGTTATTACAACGCAACAATGTACTTATAACGCCACATCCTAAAGAGTTTACTGTCATATTAAAAGCTTGTGCTCTGGCCGATATTGATATAACAACCTTGCAAAACAGCCGTTTTGAGTATGTTGAACTTTTTTGTAACGCTTATCCTCATATTACCTTGGTGCTCAAAGGTGCCAATGTCATCATTGCACAAAAAAACAGTTTTTACATCAATCCTCACGGTACAAGTATCTTGGCAAAAGGAGGAAGTGGCGATGTTTTGGCAGGATTCGTTGCTTCTTTAATAGCCCAAGGTCATACTTTACTCAACGCAGCTATACATGGCGCACTTGCCCACACTGCCGCGGCAGCTAAGGTAGACAAAAACAGCTACGCACTCACCCCACAAGATCTTATTGAGGCTATTACCACTTTATGAAACACAAAAACATCGTCATTCTCTTTAGCGGAGAGGGCTCCAACCTACTCAACATCATCGAAAAGCTGCACCAAAAAGAGTGTCATGTCACAGCAGCAATTACCAACCGCCCTTTAGCCAAAGGCATTGAAAAAGCGCAACGACACAACATTAAAGTCGAGGTGATTGATCACAAAGAATATAGTAGTCGTGATGCCTTCGATACTCAGCTTTTAGAGACCATCAACCATTATCAGCCCGACCTTGTTGTCATGGCAGGTTTTATGCGGATCTTGACACCGCTGGTTACCGACAACATCAGAGCCATTAATGTTCACCCTTCACTCCTACCCCTTTTCAAAGGGGGAAATGCCATTTTTGAGAGTTTTAAAAGCAGTGAAAAGCAAGGGGGCATCAGTGTGCATTGGGTCAGTTCTGAACTCGATGGTGGGGAAGTGATCGCCCAAAACTCTTTTGACAAAGAGGAAGACGAGACACTAGAAAGCTTTACAACTAAGATCCAAAAACTCGAACATCAACTCCTTCCCGAGACCATAGTACAGATTCTTAAGGGAGTCTCGACTTCTGAGGAAGTAAGAGAGTTTACAGAGTGAGTATGTTATAAACGCACCAATAATTACATAGGCAAGAATTTTTGCCTTTACTATCATGGAGAAAACATGGATAACATTTTAAAAATCGGTAAATACGAGCTGGGGTCACGCCTTATTGTTGGTAGCGGTAAATATGACAGCTTTGAGACTACAAAAGCAGCAACACTGGCATCGGGATCAGAGCTTATCACGGTTGCAGTACGTCGTCTTAACATCACAGACCCGGACAAAGAGAACCTACGTGACACTTTTGCAGGTACAAACGTAAAATTTTTGCCAAACTCTGCAGGTTGTGTGACGGCTGAAGAGGCGATCACAACTTTTCGTCTGACACGTGAAGCGACAGGCATTGACCTCATCAAACTTGAGGTGATCGGTGATACACAAAAGACACTTTATCCTGATGTTTTAGAGACTATTAAAGCCTGTGAGGTTCTCTCTAAAGAGGGCTTTACGATTATGGCTTACACCTCAGATGATCCGATCATGGCAAAACGCCTCGAAGACGCTGGTGCAGCTGCAGTCATGCCGCTTGCAGCACCTATTGGTTCAGGTCTAGGTGTACAAAACCCATACAATGTTGTTTTTGTTCGCGAAGCAGTTAACTTACCGATCATCGTTGATGCCGGTATTGGTTGTGCAAGTGATGCGACTTATGCGATGGAGTTGGGTGCTGATGGTGTTTTGACCAACACAGCTATTGCCCAAGCACAAAATCCTATGATCATGGCAGAAGCTATGAAACACGCTATCCGTGCCGGTCGCATGAGCTATCTTGCTGGTCGTATCCCAAAACGTCCTTATGCAACGGCCTCTTCTCCTGTTGATGGGATGATACAGTTTTAATTTTACGCCCTCGGAAGTAATTCCGAGGACTACGTTAACACTAGGTTTGACTCAGCGTCAGGCTCACATGCAGATGAACCGCATTATTTTTTAAACACTTCCGGAAGTAATTCTAATATAGCCGTCAGCGGTACTCCGTACATCGCTTTTAGTTCCAAACCTAAAAAAGCCAAGCAGTTGGCTTTTTCATAACGGTTTTCATGTTAACACTGGGTTTCACCCGAGGGCATTTCCTTTGGTCAGACTCAGCGTCAGGCTCGCGTGCAGATGAACCCCACTTATTACTTTCAGCACTTCTAAAAGTAATTCCGATACCTACGCTAACGCTGAGTTCACTTCGGCAGTGAGCCCACGTGCAGGTAAACCGCACTTTTTATTACTTACTTGATGACACAATTTATTTCCAAATGTATGACTTACAATATTCACTTTCAACCTATTAAACCACTATGCTACTGATTTTAAAGTGTACACCCAAAAAATCACACTACCTCAAAAACTAAAGCTTCTTTCTTATACAATCATTTTATGATTAATTATTAGGATTTGTAATGCGTATTTTTGCTCTACTTATAACTATAGTTTTCTCTCTGTATTCTTCTGAGACTGTTGCGCAACAGTTGGGGTATTATAGTGACTACAAGACAGCACTTAGTGTCGCTCAAAAAGAGCAAAAGCCTTTGATGCTTGTGGTGGTCACCTCTTACTGTCCTTGGTGTCGTAAGCTAGAGCGTAAGAGCTTATCTTCTCCTCTTATACACCAGTATATCAAAGCCCACTTCATCCCACTTATCGTAGATCGAAACAAGGATGCTGATCGATTTCCCAAAACATTCCAGACCCCACGTATCCCTACCGTCTTCTATATTGATCCTGACAGTACTAAATCATATTGGGAAACAGTAGGTTATTTGAGTAAAAGTGAGTTTTCAGAGTCTGTACATGATGCACAGAAGATGTTTGAACAGAAGAGGCACAAGTAACTGCTTAAAGAAGCATCTAATAACTGAAGATCATATAGCCAATCAACCCGGTGACATCATCTCGTAAACCAAATTCAGTCCCATCTACCGTCGCATTAAAACGCATCTGCGTTCTATCGGTCCCACCACCAATTCCAACGTAACGGTTAAACTGATAGTCCAGTGTGACAATACTGTCTGACATCGCACCTGAGACTGTTGAGTCATAAGAGATAGCAAAATAATCTACTGTGTAATTAAACATCAAGTGTGGAACAATCTCGTAAGCCAAACCTATACCAAAAACAGGAAGCGATGCCATTACTGTAATAGAATCAGCCTCAAAACTTTCATTGACCTTGTTGATATTATAGGAAACATCAAACCCTGTCTCTATCTGTGTAATGTGCAGACCTACTCTAAAGTCTAACTCCAGCTTGCTTGTTTTATAAGCAGAATAGACATAGTTGAGCTTATAGATATCAGTGTTAAAATAGAGATCCAACGCTGCATTGGCATCGATATTTATGTTTTCATCCTTAAAGGTGAAACTATTGCTTTTACTACTCTCA
>WGDB01000084.1 GCA_015493495.1 Helicobacteraceae bacterium
CTCTTGAAGACGTGCCAGATATGCATCATGACCTTCCACCCCTTTTTTAAGACCGTCAGGAACATCCCAGTCATGAGGCGCGACAATGTCACCGCCAAGTAAGATAGCGGCGATAGAAGGATGCACATGGGGTTCAATGAAGCCCGGCATCATCGTCTTACCCTTAAGATCGACCTTGTCTGTGTTGCCTTCACTCTTTTTAAGTGCCTCTAATTTTTTACCGGCAAAGACGATCTTACCATCATTAACCATAACTGCTTCAACATACGAAGGCTTCTTCCCCTCCATCGTTAGGATATCACCGCCATAGTAGAGCGTTTGAGAAGCTATAGCTTGAACAGCAAAAAAGAGACTGATTAATATGCTGAATTTAGAGGACATCTTATAGATCCCCAAATGGATTTTTAATGATGAAGTTGGCTTGAACCATCAATGTTTTTTCAGACTCTATATATTCTGGAATGATGACATCTTGTTGGTACTCTGCCATGAGTTGCACCGGCATAGGACCGATCTTTACCATTTTACCAACACCTAGGGCAAGCGGTAATGACAACTTGTTGTTAGCCGATGCATTCCAGTTCACTGTGATGTGTGGGGAGGCACGAAGCTGCCATGCATGTGGCAGATTGTAGATGATGAAGTACTGTATATCCGTATGATTTGCCTTCTCTGTATCTTCGTCAAATTCACTGTCCCCTGCTACACCCCACCAATGTTGTATGTGTGTACCGGCAGTCCAGTTATCATTGGCATAGAGTGCGAGTGCAGTTGGACCAACCTGATATTCGTGAGAAGCGGCTACTTCATGTTGTGAGGTAGGGAATATGAACGTCGCTCCAACGCCATACGACCACCCTTTTATCTTGACAACACCTACACCCATAGGTAAGATCAAGTCACCGAACTTGGCCTCTCGATCTTCACCAAAAGCAGTAATATCTGTCGGATTGTTGGGCTTGAGAGCCACTGTCGTAGGTGCATTGATGTACGTTATAACAGGTCGAGCAAAGGCAGTCATACCATTTTCGAGAGGAATAGGCAGCACGGGCTGAAAGAGTGTCGTGTTGATGTAGTCTTCACCATGAGCCGTGATAGCCCCTAGCTTTTCAGAGGCTTTTATCTTGGTGTAGTTGTTTTGAAAGGAGAGGTTCCAGATCTGGGCTAGAGGATTAGACATCTCTTGAGCTAGTTGTTCCATAGTTTTTTCAGCTTGCGCACTTTGAGCCAGTCCGAAGAGGAATAATCCTGCCATTACTAGGTGTTTCATTTTCATCACCTTTATATGAGTTTATATGAGTTTGCATTGTAACATGTTTTTATTGTAATATTATCAATACTTGTAGAAAAGAGAGAGGGGTAAAAAGCCCTAATTCATGGGCTAACGTATCCATTAGAGTGACACAAGTAGTTTTGCTTACATATCACTCGTAACCATAACCTTAATAGTACTTTTTACCATATATTTTCAGTAGTAAATATTCTATCTCATTCTGTCATCAATCAAATAGCTCAAGTTTCAAGAATCATATAATCAAAAAACTTTACAACACTTCTTTACCATACTGCATCATCATATAGACACTATATACCAGATAGACGGCACTAACCACCATAAACGAAGCACCTGCCTTGAAAAGAGCATCACTCGCGACGATAAAAGAGAATCCCACCAGCAGTGTTCCTATGATGGCGAAGATCATCTGTGCATCGGCCTGACGTTTGGGTACCATCTCGTGTAACATTGGCACCTTTTGTTTTCCGACTAGAGGGGCATAACGTTCGAACCAGACCAGAAACGGTATGATTTTGAAGAGGTGTGCGGTAATCAAAAAACCGACAAAACCGACCATCAGGAACCAGGCACTGCTCACCAGCCAGGCTTCGCTTCCGCCAAAAAGGTACACCACTGTAAAGAGCAACGAAAATATGAGTGTCAAAAAGCCAAAGGCTATAGACTTTACCCAGACATCATTCTCTTTTCTTGCACGGGTCTTGGTGATGAGATAGATCTGATAAAAATAGAACATGATCGCTACAAAGCTGAGTGCGATCGAAAAGTACTCCAGAAATTTCCAGGAGAGAAGTGATGAGACCATCATCAGACTGACACCCAGGATCATCAGTTTGTAACCCCTGTGCATTGGTTTGTCATCAAAACCGTGGGCAAGTCCGAACATCGGCAGCAGTACCATAGAGATACCCATAATGGTCAGCATGACATAGCCGCCAAAGACAGCAAAGACATGGGCCTTTAGCCAAACTTGGGGATCGACACTGATCATACCGCCAAAAGAGAGCGCCATCACAAAACCGCTGAGGATGCCCAGCAGTAAAAAGATATTACTAGTACCCATAGCTGAGACGACTATGGACTTGTGTTCACCTTTTTTCAGTGTCATAAAAAGATCGAGTGCAAAGATCGCCATGCTTAAGAGCACGACCACTCCGCCAAGCGGCAGCAGCATCGGTGTGATGGCAAACCCGCCGACCATCACCAGTGTTCCCACCAGAAGCATCGGCCAGATCACATAAAAGAGATCGACCATCGCATGTCCTACTTCCAGTACCACAGGTACCAGTTGTGCCATAGCACCAAAGATGATCATCATCACAAAACCCAGTAGGTAGAGATGGACCCAAGCTATGGTAGACATATTTGCAAAAGAGAGGGTGCTCTCAAACATCAGCAGTGCTATCATCGCAAAAAGATAAAACAGCGCCCCTACCAAAAAGTAGGGAGCTATAAGTTTAAAAGGGGGCGCGAAATCGCGTGAGATACCATTCATCTATAATACCGTATCAACCGCCGCAGCTGTTGTCACTCAAGTCTGCTGTCTCACTGGCACCCGACTTGTAAGAGAAGGTCAGTTTGACCTTGCCGCTGTCGATAGTCTCTTCTTCGATATCATAGTTCTCACCGATCTTGGCAAGAAGCCCTCCCGGAGACTTGTGGTTGATCATCACCAGTTTTTTGTCTGAACCATCGATCAGATTCAAACCGGCCATTGCATTGACCATCGGCTCCGGCGGTCCGGTCATAGAAGTATCAAACTGATAGTAAGTGTTGTTATTTTTCATATACGTATAGAAGTCTACAGTACTTCCATCAACGGTGATTTGTGTCGCATCCTGTGGTAAATTGTTCATATGAATCCTTTTTATTTCAAAGTTTACAAATTAATAAAAAACAGGAGATTGACTTAGGTCAATATGAGGGCTTGTTTTGAGATGTTCATGTTATAATCTTTACAATTATTTTGTCCGTTCCCCAATCCAAGGGTAAGTATAACTTGTACGACATAGAAAGAGTAAAGATGATTGATTTACAAAAATGCTATTTTTTTGATAATTTGAATGAAGACGACTTAAAAGAGTTAGAAGGTATCTCTAAACGTATCTCATATACTAAAGGAAGTATTCTTTTTTATGAAAAAGAAGATGCTGACGCTTTGATCATGTTAGTGGAAGGTGTAGTCAAAATCTACAAAACAGACCTTAAAAACAACGAGGTCATCATGCGTCGCTTTCGAGCACCAACTTTAGTGGCAGAAATGGCTACTTTTGAAGAGATCCCTTTTCCAGCTTCTGCATCATTCGAGACTGATGGTACTGTAGTTATCATCGATTTTACTAAATTTAAAAAACAGTTTATGGACAAACCGGGTGTCTCATCATCTATCATCAAGTCCCTCTCCAAAAAAGTCAAGAACCTTGAAGAGGTGATTGACCTCAACATCGTTCTCGACACAACTGCAAGACTAGCAAAATATCTATATGAAAATGAAGCAGTACTCGATGAGCTTAAAAACTATCAGATAGCTGAAGATCTGCATATGACGCCAGAGACCCTGTCGCGTACACTCAAGAAGTTCTCCATACTTGGTCTTTTAGAAAAAGGGGCTAGTGGCTATGAGCTTAAAAACCTTGAAGGACTGCGTGTTCTTTTCGAATAAAATGGACTCGAAAAAACAAGGTCTAAGTACTATCTTCTTGCCTTGTTTCTAAAATATTGATCAACACCATCAGCCAAGCCTTCTGCCAAGGTCTGTTGATACTTTTTATTAATAAGCTGTTTCACCTCTTGAGGATGTGAAACAAATCCAACCTCAACTAAAACAGCTGCCGATGTTGCCCCCACCAGAACCCAGAAGTTACCACCAGCCACCTTGACATCTTTTACTTTAAATCGCTTCTCTCTCAAACGGCTTACTACATTTTGACCCATATCTATGGCCAAGAAGTTGGACTCTAGCACCTTTGCCCTACTCTGTGTCGCACTGAAAAGCTTGGTTATACTGCTGTCCATCGCATTATAATCAGCTGCATTCTCTTTTCGTTCTAGTCGGCTTGAACGTTGTGAACCTCTTTTAGGATCAAGATAATATATTTCAATACCCCGAGCTTTATGAGCATTTTTTTTAGGTACAGAGTTTGCGTGCACCGAAATAAAGAGATCAGGCTTGTTTTTACGTGTAAATTTGGTTCGGTATTTCAAAGAGCGGGTCTTGTCACTAGAGCGGGTCATCTTTACCTTATAACCCTCTTTTTTCAAGATCTTAGCCAGTCGTTTACTGATCTGTAAAACAATATCTTTTTCAAGGTGGCGACCATAACCTACAGCACCACCATCACGACCTCCATGACCAGGATCGATAATGATCAGTTTATTATGGTTCACTCTTTTTGATACTTTTTTAGCTTTAGGTGCATGTACAGCTGAGATACCCATCGTGATCTGTAGGTTTTTACCCTCTCTATTAAAACGCATGTTTAAAGGTTTTTTACTCTCTATGACCACACGGATCTTATCACGCCTGTACTGAGAGACCTTGATACGTTTTATCTCTTTATGTTTGATCACCGGCTTTTTAAAAAGGATTGCATTGATATCGAAAATATAACGGTAGCCTTTACCCTTGTCTGGACGCAACTTGAAAAAATTCACATCTTTAGAATGCAACATAAAGTCAAACTCCAAAACCAAGGTACTTTCATCCCAGTGGAAACCTCGTAAGGCATGTTTAGAACGTATCTGTACTCTTTTTGGCGCTGTTTTTTTGGCAGGCTTGATCCTCTCCGTCTTTGTATGACTAGGCTCTTTTTTTTGTTTCTTTTTATGATGTGTTTTATGTGACTCTAATTTCGCAAGTTTCTTTTTGTAATCACTCACATCAATACGTAACTTCTTACCTGCAATGCAAATACCATTGAGACAACGCAACTGTTGTTTAGTATTACCATCGATCAAAGCTTTTATATAGTAACGTTTATAGGTGTCATAGGCTTGAAATTGCCGTGTTTTAGAGTGAGAGTAGAGATCTTTTTTTGCGCTGTCCAGCGCCGCTTTTGTAGAGACAGCAAAAAGAATTGTTGTCAGTAGAAAAAAGGTGGTGAAAAGACGCAACATTATGCGTTATTCACCTTCAGTCAGTTTTACCATTAATTCATGAACAGATATAAGCTCATTAAGACGATATCCATTAGTTCCTGAGAAGAAAAGACCAAACTCTTTGTTCCCCTCATACGCATCACTTAGGCGGTCTGCAATACAGAATCCAACCTCTTTAGCTTCAACACCACGGTTACAAGGCGCCACACAGTTAGAGATACACTTAATGTCTGGACCCGTGCGTGTCTCAACCAGACCCGTTAAGTTTGTACGAACACCACGCGCAGGATAACCTACAGGAGAACCCATAAGTTGAATGTCTTCCTCTTTAGCAGCAAGAAGGACCTCTTTAAAGTTTTCATGAGCATCACACTCATGAGTTCCGATGAAACGGGTACCCATCTGAACACCAGAAGCACCCAGTCTCATCATCTCATCAATGTCATTTTTATCCCAAACACCACCTGCGGCAACAACCGGCATGCCACCCCAATTAGCAGCCTCAGCTACCACTGGTTCTACAAGGTTTTCAAGTTGGTTTTCTTCCATTTCGCACTGTTCATAAGTAAAGCCTTGGTGTCCACCACTTTTTGGTCCTTCCAAGATTACTGCATCAGGCAAACGATTATAACGCTTTTGCCAACGTTTAGCGATGATTTTAAGTGCTTTAGGAGAAGATACAATCGGCACAAGTGCTACATCTGGATAACCCTCAGTAAACTCTGGCATGTTGGTTGGAAGACCTGCCCCAGTGATGATGATATCAAAACCGATCTCACAAGCATCACGAACCACACGGCCATAGTCGTTGATCGCGTAAAGTATGTTGACACCTAAAGGTTTATCCCCACAGACTTTACGTGCATTGTCATAGATCGCTTTAAGCCCATCTCTTGAGTAGAAGTTCGCAGCATCCAGAGGACGTTCAGAAACCAATTTTTTTGAAAAGGCTTTATCTTGATAATACCCTGTTCCCACACAAGAGACGATACCAAGACCACCCTCTTTTGAAACATTACCTGCGAGTTGATCCCAGCTGATACCTACGCCCATACCGCCTTGAACGATAGGCTTTTCTATAGTATATTTTCCAATTTTCAATGGTGAGAATGCCATTATTTTACCTTTGCTCGTGCGAATTTACGTTTACCAACCTGTAGGACATACTCGCCCCTTTCAAGTTGTAACTGTTCATCCGACACTTTTACTTGGTCTATTTTAACAGCACCTTGCTTAATATCACGCCGTGCTTGCGATGTTGAAGGCTCAATTTTACATTCTTGTAAAGCTTTGGCGATCCAGATTGGACCATCAAGCTCAAATGTGTCCATTTCCGTTGGAATCTGACTTTTTGCGTGAACTTTGTCAAATTCTGCCTGTGCTGCGACAGCTGCCTCTTCACCATGAAAACGTGCTGTTATCTCATGGGCTAATGACTCTTTGACCTTTTTAGGATGCAAGCTTCCTTCAGTAACACCAGTTTTGATCGCTTCGATCTCTTTAAGTGTTTTTGCACTCAAAAGTTCAAAATAACGCCACATCAACTCATCCGAGACACTAAGGACTTTTCCAAACATATCGTTAGGTACATCTTCTACCCCGATATAATTACCCAGACTTTTACTCATCTTCTGAACACCGTCAAGACCTTCAAGAATCGGCATCATCAAAACCGCCTGCTCTTTTCCAACCTCATAAGTACGTTGTAGGTGGCGTCCCATCAAAAGGTTAAACTTCTGGTCTGTCCCACCAAGTTCTATGTCACTTTTAAGTGCTACAGAATCATAGCCCTGCAGAAGTGGATACATAAACTCAGAGATAGAGATCGGTGTTTGAGACTTGTAACGTTTTTCAAAATCATCACGCTCCAACATACGTGCGACATTGAACGTCGTTGTAAGTTCAAGCATCCCGACACTGCCCAGATCATTTAACCATGAAGCGTTAAAAACAACATCTGTCTTTTCAGGATCCAAGATCTTAAATACCTGAGTCTTATAACTCTCAGCGTTGATCTGAATCTGCTCAGGGCTTAACTGCTTACGTGTTTCACTTTTTCCAGTCGGATCACCGATCTGCGCTGTAAAATCACCTATAAGGAACTGTATACGTGCTCCATACTTCTGAAATGTCGCCAACTTATGAAGTAAGACGGTATGGCCCAAGTGTAGGTCAGGCGCGGTAGGATCAAACCCAGCTTTTACAGTGTAAGACTTACCCTCTTCAAAGTAAGCTTTTAAAAGTTTCTCTATACGTTCGTTGTCTATGATCTCAGCTGTTCCACGCTGGATCTCTTGTAGTGCTTCTTGCATCATTGTTCTAATATTCCTCTGTTAATTACTACGATATGCATCGTCGGTTCTAAAAAATTGTATGACCTTTATTTTCTGCTCTATTTTAGCACGGATACGGTTAAGATCGCCATCAGATGATTGAAATTCCAATTCACAATAACGCACATGTTCCTCTTTCTCTTTACCCAGTTCAATACTGTTGATCTCTATGTTTATTTTTGCCAAATATGTCAAGAAACCGGCGAGTGCTCCTTTGGCATTTTGCATACTTACGATCATGTGATAGTTAAAGATCCGCTCTTTACGCCATCGTACAAACAACATCTTCGTCTCTTCTTCCATCATCTTGGCTGCATGTTTACACATCTTATGATGTACATGTGCCTTAGTGTCATGTTTAAAGGCTACGATCTCATCACCCGTTTTGGGATGACAACAGTAGTCAAATACAACATCTGAGATGTTATGGTTAGAAAAGAGTTCCAAAGAACCAAAACGGTACTCTTTTAGCTTAAAGCGGTGGGCCGTCAAAAATCGGGTAAACCGACCACGTGCTTGGATGTCATGAACATAATTGTTGATCACTTCTCTCAAATAGTCTATATCTCTTGCCAGACGCACTCTGTTGTCTTTGTTACCATTTTCATGACACCACTCTTCAAGACGAGAGACCTTAAGATCCAAGATTCCAACCATGATCATCAAACCACTTTGAGAGTCTATCGCTTTAATTCGCTGGTTACAGTTGGTTCTGATGTTACTTTTGGCACGGGTTGTTTTGACAGCGTCCAACCATGAACAGCGTGTGATCTTCTCTTCAGCTGTCTCTATACCAACAATATCTCCATTATGCAGTTCACTTAAAAGTGAAGCCCGTTCTTTATTGATCAGACAGTATTCAGCAGTGTCTCCTATCTCTGAGTGAATGGCATAGGCAAAATCAAGTGCCACAGCACCACGTGGCAGGGTAAACGGCTTTCCTTTTGGAGAGAATACAGTGATATCTTCTGAATAAAGATCATTTTTCATCATCTCATAAAAATCTTCTGCTGACTCATCTTGGTACTGAAGGTTGTTTAGCCAGTCGAGATTGATAGTGTTACCACCACTTTTATATTTCCAGTGCGCAGCAACACCAAGCTCTGCTGTTTTGTTCATCTCAAAAGTACGTATCTGGACCTCTAAAATAGAACTTTGGTGAAAGACAGTGGTATGGATCGTCTGATAACCATTCTCTTTAGCGATGGCAATGTAATCTTTAAAACGTGATGAAAGCGGTTGAAAGTGCAGATGTACAAGACCTAAGACCTTATAACAATCTACAGGATTAGCCACGATAATACGCACCGCCAAAAGGTCTAAGATCTCATCGATACCAATCCCTTTTCTCTGAAGTTTGAGATAGATGGAGTAGTGGTGTTTGACACGACTTTTAATCTGAAAATCTTTTTGCATAAAACCATTTTGCAAAATAAGTTTGGTCACCTCTTGTTGAAAGGCATTAAGTTTCAACTCTATGGCATGATAGTTTTCACTAAGATATTTTTGGATCTCCATCTCTTCATGTGGAAACACATATTTGAAACTTAGATCTTCCAAGAGATTTTTAACAAACGAGATACCTAGTCTGTGTGCTACCGGTGCATAAACGACCAATGTCTCTTCAGCAATACGTTCTTGTTTATGCGGCGGCAACGCGTCTAATGTCAACATGTTATGAAGGCGGTCACAAAGTTTTACAACCAAAACACGAACATCTTCGATGGAGGCTAAAAGCATCTTGCGAAAAGAGAGTGCAGAGACGATCAGTTTCTCATCAGAGACAGAACTGACAAGGTTCTCATCTCTTAAAGTATCGATCTTGGTCAAACCACCCACCAAGTGAGCAACATCTTCGCCATAACGCACTTGCACTTCTTCTATGGTAGTCGGCGTATCTTCCACGACATCATGTAAGAGTGCCGCGATGACCATCGACTCATCTTCAGTAATACGAGCAACTATTGATGCAACCAGTATAGGATGGATAATATAGGGCTCACCACTACGTCTAAACTGACTTTTATGAGCTTGTGTCGCGTAGTCCAATGCATCTTTTATAACCGCACTCGGTGTGATAGAGTCGTAGAGCAGACCTACCGCTTCTGGCACATTTTTGACACCTGTTATAGCTTCGATATTTATCTGATCCATCTCTACCCTTGCATAATATTGACAAAATTATAGCAGGGGGAAATTAAAAAATATTATAAGGTATTTTAGAGATTAAAATAAGTTGGTATATCAGGAGGTTTTTGTAGTTAGAAATGTTTAAAAGGAGTAGAATAAAAAGATGTACCAGAGGTGTGAGGACAAGCCTCGTTACATTATTCGTTGTCTACAAATTCCTTAATAATAACAACACCCTCTGCAAGTTCCATAAGTGCAAGATCTGCAGCTTTCATTGTCTTAAGATCGACGTTAAGTTTACTCTTGGCACCATTTAAAAGCTCTTCAGAACGCTTCGCTACGGCAATTGCCAGTTGGTAAGGATCAATATTTGCTACTTCTAGTGCTTTTGCTGTTAATTCTTCTGTTCTCATTTTTCTTTCCTTATTTTACAATTGAACAATTAGTCATATCACCATTGATGATTTCTAATAGATTATTTTCTTTAAACATGTCACATACGATGATCGGTAGTGCATTATCTTTTGCCAATGCAATAGAAGTATCATCCATAACATTGATGTGTTGGGTCATCGCCTGATCATAAGAGATTGTATCAAGCTTAACGGCATCTGCATACTTTTTAGGATCTTTGTCGTAAACACCATCAACCTTGGTCGCTTTGATGATCATCTCTGCACCGATCTCAACCGCACGAAGCGTAGCTGCTGTATCTGTTGTAAAGAACGGGTTACCTGTTCCTGCCGCAAAGATGACAACACGATTTTTTTCAAGGTGACGTACCGCACGACGCTGGATATATGCCTCTGCGATCTGTTCCATCTTGATAGCTGTTTGTACACGTACTTTCATACCTGCGTGTTCACAAGCCTCTTGCATAGCAACAGCATTGATCACAGTTGCCAGCATTCCCATGTAGTCACCTGCAGTACGACGAATAATACCATCTTGTGCAGCGGTCACACCACGAATAATATTACCACCACCGATAACAATACCCACTTCGATGTCATTATCAACCAGGGTCTTGATCTCGTTAGCGATATACTTTAAGATCTGTGTATCAATGCCGTGGCCATTTTCACCCGCGAGTGCTTCACCAGAGAACTTGACTAAAACGCGTTTAGAACTCATACGATACCTCTTACTTTAGAATTTTGCGATTATACTTAAGTGTTGCTTTAAGAGTGCTTTAAACTAC
>WGDB01000085.1 GCA_015493495.1 Helicobacteraceae bacterium
ACTGCGATCATTTGGCAGGGTATTTTAATGTCAGGTCTTGTAAACTTTCTATAAAGAGATCTTAAGCATCACACAAAAAGGGCCCTATGTTACAAAAACATATCACTGAACAGACCGCTATCTTTTTTAGTGTTTTGAAGTGGGTTTTTCTCTCCTCACTCATTGGTGTGATTATTGGTGGTGTTGTTACCCTGTTTTTAAAGATTTTACAGTACTCTGATCAGAGTCGTGCACTTATACCTTTTCACTATTACTATCTTTTACCCTTTGCACTTGTTATGACAGTATGGCTTGTCAAGACCTTTGCCCCAACTGCGGAAGGCCATGGAACTGAAAAAGTCATTGATGCCGTACATAAAGATTATGGCAGAATCAACCTTGCCGTCATCCCCATTAAACTGCTCACTACCGTCATCACTATCTTTTCAGGGGGTTCAGTTGGAAAAGAGGGGCCAGCAGCACAAATCGGTGCAGGCGTTGCTTCTGGCCTCTCCACCATGCTCAAGTTTTCCAAACAAGACCGAAAGAAGCTGGTGATCTGTGGGATCAGTGCCGGTTTTGCCTCTGTATTTGGAACTCCCATTGCAGGTGCGATCTTTGGAGTGGAGGTTCTGATCATCGGTGTGATTATGTATGATGTCCTACTTCCCTCTTTCATAGCGGGATTTGCAGCGTTTACAACGGCGCAACTTTTAGGTATAGACTACACCTATTTTGATCTTCATTTTTACCAAGATGTCTCTCTTGATCTGCCACTTATAGCCAAAGTGGTATTGGGTGGCCTCTTTTTTGGTTTCATTTCAGATATTTTGGTCACCTCACTTAACAAGTCACATCACTACATCAAAAATATTCCCATTAATCCTTACTACAAGGCTTTTGGCGGTGGCGTGAGCGTTGTCATTTTAGCTCTCATTTTTGGAGAACAGTATCTAGGTCTCAGTCTTGATGGTATTGCCAACATTCTCAACCCTGACCCCCAGTTTGCACAGGGGTTGCCATGGTATGCCTTTCTACTAAAGACACTCTTTACCTCACTAACCCTTGGTGTAGGTGGAAGCGGTGGCATCATCACCCCTATCTTCTACATCGGTGCCAGTAGCGGTCATGCTTTTGGAACCTTCATCGACCCACAGCACCTTGCCCTTTTTGGTGCACTTGGTTTTGTAAGTGTCCTTGCCGGTGCGACCAATGCACCTATCGCTGCAACTATTATGGCTGTGGAGCTTTTTGGTTTGGAGATGGCACACTACGCTGCCTTAAGTGCTGTAATCAGTTTTTTGATCTCAGGACACCGCAGTGTTTTTCCTTCACAGATCCTGGCCATGAAGAAGTCTGAAATGTTAGAGGTTCAAGTAGGCGAAGAGATCGACAAAGCCGAAGTGGGTCTTGAAAACAAAGAGCGCAATAAGATCCAAAGTATCAGAGACCGTATTCAACAACAGCGAGAAAGTCGCTACGAAAAGCATAAAAAAGATAAAAAGTAATCACAATCATGCATTGTTGCAGGTATGCTTGTTTACCTATACACTTTAAAACTATTATCTCATCCCTAAAAAGTTGTCGACAATAATTTTCTATACTGATGATCTTAAAAGAGATTGTTATAAGAGGGATGCTTTCAAAAGTTACTGAAAACAGGTAGGTCAGAAGAGCTATCTACATAGTTGTAGGTACTGGTCTATAAGGTCAACTTCCAGAAGTCATTGAGTTCTGCACGTAGACGTTCAAGTACCTGCTCACGTGTCTCTGTATTGTCAAAAGCCAGCATCTTTGCCAGTTCTGAAGCACTTAAACGCTCTGTATAATGTTTCTCAACATACTTCATCGCCTTGGCGTTAAACTTCTTTGCAATAGAGAGTGAAAGCTCTTTATCAAAAGCGATAGTGTCCGGGTGTTCGTTGTTAATTAATACTAAATATCCAATAGGTCTCATAAGCGTAATTTTAGCTAAAAAAAGTTACTTTGGCTAGGGTTTAAACGAAATTTGTGCTCTTTTTTGTTAAATGATAATTTTTTAAAGATATTCACACCAAATTATGGTAATTTTGTCCCAATATTTCATAATTTCTTCTTGATACTCAGTTGCTGTTTTTATACAAACTTTTCAATACTGCCTGCTTGAGGGCTTTAAACTTTTGGTCTGATTTTTTATAAATGATCATCTCTAAAACATCTATATATTCATCAAGACCTTGATCTGCGTATCGGATACTCAAGATCTTCATCAAGGTCTTCGCATCTTGACTCTCTTTGATGTCTCTGAACCGCTCACTTCTTTGCAACCATTTAAAATGGATCCCTTCACTTAATTTTGCTGTCATAAATCCAGCCGTAAATATAAAAAGTGCCAACAAACTGTTTTTAACCCAGCTCCAATCATAAGTTTCTTGAACAGGGAACTCCTTTTCATCTACCAACGTCTTAGGGTCAATTTTTTTAATTGTGATCTTAGAGGCGGATGCAATTAACTCATAATAGCGTTCTGTTCGAGGAGAGTAGGCTTGCAAATGGATCTCTGGCAATGTAAAGTCATCATCTGCACTAATAGCATAAGCATATTCCCTCTCAACAACATAACCATTTTTACTACTTTTAAAAGTATGGTCCACAATATCGTCAAAGAGCGTCGCACCTTCTATAAGAGGCAGCGGTTCCATCTTTTTATCCAGGTAACCAACACCATTAAGAGTATAGCTCACTTGAACCGTACTAAATTGATCAACCGTGTCACTTAACAGATGTGAAGTGAGCTTAAAGTCACCTACTAACACTGTACCTGACTTAAGTGCTTTGACCTTGAGTTCAAGTGGTTCCAATGGCACAGGAGTATCTATTGTCTCGATCAACTTAACGTTATCACGGCTACCAACATAGATCTGAGCGACAGCAGCATCACTGGCCGTTTTAATGGTAAAATCAAAACCAACCCTTAGCTTGCCAACCTTTTTAGGAAAGAGCAGATAATTAAATGTAGTGGTAGTGTTATGATAACCGAGCTTGGTGCTCTCTTTATTGAGCAAAGAGATCTCATAATCATCACTTTTTTGTGCTTGTAAAATAAAGAACATCACATCTGCATGATCTTTTTGTGTCGCCGTAAAAGAGATCTCAACAGCTTCACGCTCGTAGACATCAGTTTTATTGGCACTCAAATGAAACGATGCCAAATCATTGTCAGCTAAGAGCAAAAGCGGTGCTAACAAAAAGAGTAGCAATCTACCAAGGTTCTTGTTCATCTGTATATCCTTTATTGATCAGTTCATAGAGTTTGTAACCTACCTTATATTCACTTTTGGGTGTGGTAGTATTATTGGTTTGGTCTGCTTTTTTAGTATCACCTTTTTTAGAGTTGCCTGCCCCTGCACTACTCTGGTCAGACTGACGGTTGGAGTTTCCTTTTGAACTCCCTTCTTTTTTATCGTCTTCTGTGTTGTTAAGCTTTTTGGAGCTGTTCTTTTTACTTTTAGCATCACGCTGTGGCAACATGTCAGAGACATTGGTCTTGTTAACAAGTCTCAACTTTTGCAGCAGTTGTAGATTATAACGGGCATCCGCATCCTCCACCAAAGTCAATGATTGCTGATAGTACTTCATCGCTCGATCATAACGTTTTAAACGTACAGCACAATTACCCATGTTATAAAAGATCTTAGCTTTAAACTGAGGATCTCTGGTCTGGATCAGAGCAAAATACTCCATCGCACGTTTATAGTCCCCTAACTTATAATAAGAGACACCCACATTATAATAGCTCTGTGTCCTTGGCTCTGCCGCTTTATAGTTCAAAGCTGCCTCTTTATAGGCTTTAGCATCATAAGCATTCTTGGCCTTGTCTAAATAGTAGAAGTCCAATGGTTTTGCATGGAGTGGAAGATAAGGCATAAAGAGTACCAAAAGTGTTAAAAAATAGCGTTGGTGAAGGTTGGTCACGGCTAGAAAAAAGGAGAAAATCGCTAAGGCTAAAGGTATATAGTAAAGTTCTATATAACTCTTGACACTCACATTTGCAGCTTCACTCTCTTGCGTATTGATACTCTTGGAAAGTGCATCAACAACACTTAAGTCATCACTGTCAAGCCTAAAATATTCACCCCCACTCATATGTGCAAGCTCTTCCAAAATAGGGTTGATCCTCGAGACCACAAGAGATCCATACTGATCTCTTAATGCCTTACCCTCTTTTTTCAATGCAGCGCCTGCCTCTGTACCTGTAGCTACAACATAAAGCACAATACCATTTTGAGTACAAATGTCTGCCAACATCTTTACATTGTGTTCATCTCCACCATCGCTAAAGAGTATTAACTTTTTTTGTACAAAAGAGCTTTTGGCGATGGTCTCAAAAAGTGACTTGAGATTGGTACTTTTAGTTAAAATAAATCTTGGTTGCAAAGCATCAAGGGCCATCAAACTAATAGAGGTATCTGTGGTAGGCGGTGAGATCAACAAGGTATTTGCTGTAAATGCAAAAATAGCAAAACGGTCCATAGGACGCTCTGCCAATAACTTTGCAATAGCTTGTTTGGCAAGATCATACCGTGTAGGCTTAAGGTCATCTGCTTGCATGGAAAAAGAGGCATCAATAGCGATGATAAATTCCTGAGCATCAAATTTCTCATCAACACGACTGTTTTCAATTACCGGACGGCTAATACTGACAATGACAAAAAAGATGCTTATATAGAGTAGCTGTATCTGACGGATACTTTTTTTGGTGTCATCCAGCAGTGGTGTATCTTGAAGCTCCTGTCGATGTTTTTTATACATAAAGTAGAGTGGTGGTAGTGTCAATAGAACCCAAAAGTATAAAATAGCCATTAAAACTTCCTCTCCTTTAAGAGATATAAAAGTAGAAGCAGTGCCAATATAAGGGGATAAAAGTAGTAAAGCTGTCTGTTGAGATAGTGTTCAGAGTGTATTTTACTCGGTTCTAAACGATCGAGTTCACTATATACAGCAGAGAGTTCACCTGCATTTTCCGCACCAAACATCTTGGCATTGGAATCTTTAGCAATACGGGACAACAGGGTTTTATCATACTCCCCCGCTTTACCAATGCCAATAGTATAGATCTTGATGTTAGCTGCAAGTGCCTCTTGTACAGCCTCTTCAGGAGAGACAGCGCCACTATTGTGCTGTCCATCGGTCATCAGTAACATCACCTTATTTTTGGCATCGCCTTTTTTTAACAGCATTGTTCCCTCAGTGATGCCATCACCAATAGCCGTATTTTCTCCGGCAATACCAACATCAAGATAATCCAACAAAAAGGCAACAGCTTTCATGTCATAGGTCAAAGGAACACTCGAAAAGGCAAATGTACCAAAGACCGTGACACCGACATTGTCATCATAGCGTTGCGTTATGAAGTCACGAAGGATCTCTTTGATGATTTGGAACTTGTTTTTTTGACGCTGTTCAGCATCATAGCCACTCTCTGCCATAGAACCACTCGCATCCAGGACAAAGACAAGATCTCGCCCTTTTCGCTCTTGTGTCACTTTTTGATCATAGCTTATAGGAGAGGCCATAGCGGTGATGAGTACCGCTAAGGTAAGAGCATACAGCATACGCTCTTTGTTGAACCAACTTGTATGATGTGTGAAAAGATGGGTATGAGGAAAGATGATCTTTTTAAACGATGCAGGACAACGATAGATACAGATAATAAGCAGGAGTAATAGAAATAAAAACGGATGCTGAAATTCGAAGTTTGTCACTGTTACCTGCCTCAAAGATATCTATAAACATTTTACAGTAATTAGCCTAATCCTCAACCTATTTTATGATCCAAAACCACCTAAGAGTTCAGAAGAAACATCTTTATTGGTGTTACCTTTATGGCGGCTAAGAAAATAGGTAAGACTCTCTATCTCATCTTTGGTAAGTTTGACCGCAAACTGTACCATGACCTCTTGGGTCTGATTTGCAGTTTTTCCACTTTTAAAGTGTTGCAGCTTGTTTTTTAGATAGCTCTGGTTTTTCTGTGCAAGACGGGGAGCAGAACTGCCCCCTTCTGCCGAGGGTCCATGACAAGCATTACAGACTTTAGAGAAGTAGAGCATCTCTCCACGGTTATACTTCATATCGCTGCTGTAGAGACAACTAAGTGTTGCGATGAAGAGGAGCAGTGGCTTCATCATTTTTTACCTAACTTTTAGACAAAGAAGTCAGCATATACTTTTTGTAAATATTTTTTAGCACGATCAGCTTTTTCGATCTTAACATCAAAGATCTCTTTGGTGGAAGGGTACTTTTCACTGTACTCACGGTATATATCACATTTCATATCGATATGCTTGTCAAACTGTTCAATAACGTTGGTCATGTCTTCAGGCGTTCCGATAAAACGCATAAAGTGTTGGAACATGCGCTCACGAGTATCCATAACGATATGCTCGTCTACTTCCGCGGCCATACCTTTAACATCCCAGCGAGAGAAATAGATACCACTTTTTATTGGTGGCATCACCTCTGCATAGATCGCGCGTACATAATCCGGATAGTCATCAAAAGACTCTTGTGGTGTTTCACAAGAACCATCATCACAGTCACCTAGTGCCTGTTTTTTTATCGCTTCAAATTCACTTCTAAATTCATTGATATCTGCTTCATTCATTATTAATCCTTTATGTAATTAGTATATATTAGCTGACTAAGTGGCTCTAAAAGCACATTAAAGTCAAGGTACTCTGCATTTGCATCTTCTGTAACACAGCGTTTGGTTACTATATTATAAGCCTCATCTACACCAAGGTCTAGCACCAAAGAAGCAAAACGTGTCTGTGCAAACACCTTGTCATCCAAGGTGTTGATGACAAGATCGTATGTGCTTAAGTCTGTTGGCAAATCATCATCGATACGATTGATGTCAAGCTCTTTACCAATCTGCTCAGAACTCTTCATAATACGCTCAATCTCAGGATCGTAAAAATGCAGTTCAAAAGCATCTAAAGTTAAGGCCAAACCTCTTGCTAACGCACCAGCACCTATAATCGCAATCTTCTTGATGGATTGTTCTTCAACAAACTGCTTGACTGCTTGTGGCAATAGAAAGCTACCACCTAAAGTTTCACCTTCACGCAGAACAAAGTCACAGGCACCACTTAAACGCACCAGCTCATCTTGTGTCTCTAAAAGATCCATCACATTTTCTTGATACTCTTGAGCGATATAAGAGCCATTAACATGTGACTTCTTCATGTTAGATACAGTAAAGTAAAGGTCGTCAGGACGGATGTTCATCGGAATGATCATCGCATCAGCGCTGTTGGCTTTAATGGTACGGTTTAAGATGACAAAGAGTCTATTGCTTTGTGCGCTCTCAGCTATCAATCCAAATAACAGACTTCTGTTTGAGAGTTTATTTTCGGCATTCATCGTAGGAATACCTGTTTCAGTTACTGTTTGATCCCCCATAATGCGTGGGCCTCCTCTTCTTCAACACGGCAGCGATCACACATGATCTCACCACCTCTATAGACAAATGGCATACCACACTCATCACAACGCTTTACACTAAACTTTATGAGCTGCTCACGTTTTGGCTTAAACAACTGCTCTAAAGAGAAAACATTTTTAATCGTAATAGAGTCAGGCTCGCACACATCATGACAGCTTTGACATTTTATGCAGTTAATGGCATCAAAATCGATAAATCCACCATACTTGTCACTGCTTAAAGCACCTGTAGGACAGATACGATAACACATTTGACAGTTTGTACAGCTCTCTTCATCAATCACTTTTTGAGAGACAAAGGAGATGTCATTGGCCTCAATGTTATGAAACTGCGTTGGTACA
>WGDB01000086.1 GCA_015493495.1 Helicobacteraceae bacterium
AGTGTTGTGATGTCACCAAATGGAGACCAAGCACCACCTGCATTGGCGGCAACAACAATGTTAATCGCGCCAGGAACTAAAAAGGCGATGTTCTTTTTGTCAATAGTAAAGAGTACTGTTGAGAGGATCAAGGCCGTTGTAAGGTTGTCTGCCACAGGAGAGATAAAGAAAGCGAGTAGACCTGTGAACCAGAAAAGCTTTTTATAACTATATCCTTTAGAGGTTAACTTGTATTTCATAACATCAAAAACACGACGCTCGATCAAGGTCTCAATATAAGTCATCGCAACCAACAAGAAGAAGTAGATCTCTGCGATCTCCAAGATCAGTGTTGACATCTCATGGTGCAGAGGGTCTGGATCCATTCCGTTAACAGAGAAGTAGACACCAATCAACATAAACATAAACGCACCGGTAAAGAGCGCTGGTTTGGCCTTGTTGATATGGTATTTCTCCTCAGCCGCAATAAAGTAGTAACCTATAATAAATATGGCGAACGAGACAACACCTATCCAAGTAGTTGTCAGATCTATAGCAGTTTCATGCATTTGGATTCCTTAGTTTTTTCTATAGTGAACACCCACAGAATTCTCTCTGTCAAGTGCTGATGTAACGATCTCTTGTGCTGTACGAAGACGTAAATAGAGTAATCTACCCACCTCATCTTCAAGCATTTTATGGATCTCATTTAACGTGTTGTCAAGTCCCTCTTGCGTTCGAACAATAGAGACGTTTTCCCACATGATTTTGCGAAGTCTATCTTTTTTTTGCTTATCTCCACTCAAAACAAGAGGGTAAGGGTTGATCTTAAAATCCACTTCACCTGTTGGGGCTTCCTCTTTCATGACTTCCTGCGCCGCGCGATACGCGAAGACCAGCCCCTCTAACAGTGAGTTTGAAGCCAAACGGTTTGCACCGTGTACACCCGTAGAAGCGACCTCACCCACTGCGTAAAGACCTTTAACATTAGGAACATGTCCATTAAGGTCTGTCTTGATCCCACCTATCGCGTAGTGGAAAGCAGGAGAGATAGGGACGATGTCATGAGGCAGGTTATAACCCATACTTGCAAATTTGTTTTCTATGTTGGGGAAACGCTGTTTAAAGTAACTGTATTCAAAACTCTTAAAAGAGAGATAGACCTGCTTGCCACTTTTTTGAGCATAGTCGAAGATAGCACGACTGACAATATCTCGCGGTGCCATCTCTCCACGCTTGTCATACTCGAACAAAAAGCGGTACCCCAGTGCATCAACTACTTGAGCACCCTCGCCTCTCAAAGCTTCTGTTAAAAGCTGCTTTTGTGCTGTTGTCTCGTCCACATATACCGTGGGATGAAACTGTAACATCTCCATATACTCAAGCGCAATACCATGCTCCAGACAGATACCATGAAGCTCTCCACTGATGCTCGAAGCATTGGTATGGTATTCAAAAAGTGCACCTACACCACCACTAGCGACCACTACAGTGTCTGCCATGATCGTTTTAAGTTCACCCGCATGCATCACCACAACACCACGGATCTGTGACGCTTCAACAATAAAGTCACTTACGGTAGCACCCTCCAACATTGGATGTGGGTTTTTCTTTAACAAAAAGTGATGCAAGTAACGCCCTGTAGCATCCCCGCCAGCATGTAAGATACGCTTTTGTGAGTGTGCGGCCTCTTGGGTATAGAGAAGTGCACCATTTTCATCTGCATCAAATTCAAAACCACGTGTGATCAGGTCATTGATAACGACTTGAGAATTTTCACTTAGAACCCGTACCGCCTCTTCATTACATAGACCGGCACCCGCTTCCAAGGTGTCTGCAATATGCATAGGGATATCAGCGTCATCTTTGGCCGTCGTCACACCACCCTGAGCGTAAAATGTATTACACTCCCAAGGGTGAGCTTTGTTGACGATCAATACTTTTTTCTCTTTTGGTATATTCATCGCCGCATAAAGTCCGGCAACACCGGCACCAATAATCACTACATCATAATGCATCGGTACTACTTTTGTGATGGGGAAGGGGTATAAACAGGGTCACCCTTGTGACCACACCCACTTAAAGTTAACAGGCTAACTGTTATAATAATTGCATGAAAAATTCGGCTCAAGTTCTCTCGCATATCGTCAATCAACCTCAATATAAAAAATTATTCCAACACCAATGTATTGATGCTATTAAGTCACTTATGCCGCCACATCTTCAAAATATGGTCAGTTTCGCTTATGTTAAACATAAAGTGCTTTACTTTGTTCTCAACCATCCTGGTGCTAAACAAGAGTTTGATATTATCATCAGCTCCATTAAAACGCCTTTAAGGCTCTATCCGCCCGAAAAGTGTAAAGAGATAGTCTTTGAAGATATTAGAGCCTATGTCTCTCATACTCCTCCTGTGAAAATCAATGACATACAGATCAATCATGAAGTCACTTATGAAGAGCGGGCAACTGGAACTTTTAGTAACACTATCAAAAATGAAAAGCTCCATAAACTGTTTGAAAAGATACGCCAGGAGATAGAAAACACTCATAATGATTAACACCATCAAAAATCTGCCCAAAGTACCAGGCGTCTACCAATACTACGACCGTAATGGAAAGCTTCTTTATGTTGGTAAGGCAAAGAATCTCTACAATCGTGTCAAAAGCTATTTTCTTTTTACCCCTAAGCTACACCCAAACGGTAGACTTTCACCCCGTATCGTCAAAATGCTCAACGAAACCATTTCCATTCACTATATAGTTGTCAACAGTGAGCATGATGCCCTGATCTTGGAGAACTCTCTGATCAAGCAACTCAAACCCAAATATAACATTTTACTTCGTGATGATAAGACCTATCCCTATATCTACCTCAACACCGAAGAAACTTATCCTCGGTTTGAGATCACACGTAAGGTATTAAAAGGCAAAAATATTCGCTATTTTGGTCCGTACTCTGTTGGTGCACGTGATATTTTAGACTCTCTTTATGAGTTATGTAAACTGGTCCAAAAAAAGAGCTGTTTAAAAGAGAAAAAAGCCTGCCTTTACTACCAAATGGACCAATGTCTTGCCCCCTGTGAAAAAAAAATCTCTGTTGAGACCTATCAAAAGATCATTGATGAATCCACCCACTATATTGAAAATAAAAAAATGCTGCTTAATGCCTTAGAAGAGAAAATGGTTTTTTATGCTGAAAGTCTTCGGTTTGAAGAGGCAGGTAAACTGCGAGACAGGATCGAACGTATCTCTAAAAGTGAACTCCTCTCCCAAATCGATCTTGCTTCTACAGAGAACTATGATATTTTCGCCATTGCTGCCAATGACCAGAGGGCTGCCATCGTCAGGCTCTTTATGCGTTCCGGAAAGATCATCTCTTCTACCCATGGGTTCATCAACCTTAATAGCGGTTTTGATCTTGATGAAGCTTACGAACGGGCTATTGTAGAATTTTATGGGCATGAAAAGCCTCCTGTCATCGCGCCGATCTTGTTGGCAGACACCATAAAGGAGCAGACTCTTTTACAAAAGCACCTGACACAACTCTTTGATAAAAAGGCTTCCCTGAGTGTACCCCAGCGCGGCAATAAAAAACATCTTATTGAATTGGCCAGGACTAATGCAGAGGAGCTCTTGAGACAACAACCTAAAAACAGTTATCTCACACTGGCCAAACAGCTACAGGAGTTACTAGGTTTAGAGTCATCACCACAACGTATAGAGGCATTTGACAACTCCCATATGGCAGGCGAAGCCACTGTAGGCGGTATGGTGGTTTTTGATGCTGAGAACTTTGAGAAGTCCAGTTATCGTCAGTATCATCTCCAAGCCCGTGATGAGTATGGACAGATGCGAGAGACCCTGACGCGACGTATCAACAGCTTTGAAGAGAATCCACCACCTGACCTATGGCTTATAGATGGAGGAACGACCCTTCTCTCTTTGGCCAAAGATCTCCTTGACTCTGCAGGCGTCAACCTGGACGTTATCGCCATCTCTAAAGAGAAGATCGATGCCAAATCCCATAGAGCCAAAGGGAGTGCGCACGATCAACTCCACAGCACCACACAGACTTTTAAACTTCTACCCACAGACAAACGTCTCCAATGGATGCAACGGCTGCGAGATGAAGCCCATCGATATGCCATCACGTTTCATAAAAAGACCAAGCTCAAACGTGATCAGACTTCCAAACTTCTCAACACCCATGGCATATCTCCGGCAAAAGTAAAAAAACTGCTCCAACACCTTGGTACCTTTGAGGCACTAAAAAGTGCTACCGAAAGTGAAATTGCTGCCATCTTAAACCAAAGTGACGCAAAAAAAATCAAGATGATATATAAATAAGTTATATTTGCTTTTAATTATGATATATTTACTCAAACTCCCTAAAACTTGGGAATCTTGGAAATCTTATAACTTTAAGATCTCCAGGATTCTCAATACAAAATCGAGTATATGAATACTAAAGGTTCTATTATGGAAAGACCTGAAGCCAAAGATGAAGAATTTATTTTTGACGGACGCGCCATTATCAGTGAAACTGATCCTAAGGGTGTTATAACTTTTGCCAACCGAAAGTTCTGCGAGATCGCGGGTTATACCAAAGATGAGCTCAAAGGACAGCCCCACAACATCATAAGACATCCAGACATGCCAAAAGCGGCATTTGCACAGATGTGGGAGACTATAAAAGGTGGTCAGCCTTGGAGTGGTATTGTTAAGAACTTGCGTAAAGATGGTCTATACTACTGGGTTGAGACACAAATCACCCCTGTTTTTGACGATGAAGGCAATATCACCGGTTATATCGCTGCGCGTAAACCTGTTAGTCGTAAAAATATCGATGAAATCGCCAAAACCTATAAAGCAATGTTAGAAAAAGAGAAATAAGGAGTCTATGTGTTAATTTATGACCACAACAAAGAGTTTATCGGTATAGATGATCAAAGCTTAGAGGTACTTGGATATGAACGTTTTGACGAACTGATCCATGAGCATAAAGATATTGCTGAGCTATTTGTCAAAAAACCCGGTTATATTCACAATTTTACAAACTTTCCATGGATTGATTTTGTATTACATGCAGAATCAGACGATGCCAAAGTCATCATTGCTGGTAAAAAAAGAGCCGTCTCAGCCACGATCTCTATTTCTACTCTACACCTGACTATGAATCCTGAAGAAGATGGTTACATCGTCGCACTTAAAAATGTTCAGCCCTACCAACTTGATGCTTCTGAAAAACCAGAGCCTTCAACTGCGACATTTGAACTTGAAACAAAAGATTTCAACGCGCCTGCGCATGAGCAGGAAAAAGTAGTTGCACCGGTTAATGAGACACCTGTAGAGATCGATATCACGCCAGATGTCACACAACAACCACTCGATATTGGGCAGGATCTCTTTTTAGAAGAAGATCAGCAACTGGAAAACTTGCCTGAAGTTGAAGAGCAAAAACCATTGATCCTTGATGATAACATGGATATCTTCTTCCAAGATGAAGAAGAGACACAAGAGCCTAGAGTCGAGGTAAATGCAGAAATTCCTGAACCTTCAGAGTCTATTTTCGACAATATCAAAGAAGAGACCGGCACACCAATGTTGGGTGCTTACTTAAGTGAAGAGGATAAAAGCTATCTAGCAGAACTTGAAGTGAGTGATGATTACATTTATAATCCACAAATCGCTGCAGATGAGCTTGGTCTTCCAGTAGACCTGATCGAAGAGTTTATTGGGGACTTTATCAAACAGGCTCACGAATTCAAAGACCAGCTTTTCAGTGCTATCGATAATCAAGATTTTGATAGCATCAAGGTCCTTTCTCACAAGCTTAAAGGTGTTGCAGCCAATCTTCGTATTGAAGACTCATTTGAAGTATTAAAAAATGTCAATGAATCTTCAGATGTTAAAGAGTGTGAGGCCAACCTCAAAAAATTCTATATGACTATTGGTAAACTAGAAGGTAAAGATGTTGAAGAGGTCAAACGTGAGCTAGAGACACCTGAGGCTGAACTATATGACTTAACACCTAAGTTTGAATCCGAACTAGCTCCAGAACCAGAGCCATTTGATCTTCCAAATTTCGAAGAGACTCCAGAGGGCCTTGACCTCCCTGATTTTGAAGAGACTTCAGAGAACATAGAGCTCCCTGGTTTCGAGGAAGAGAATCTTCATACTGCACCAGTACTTGATGAAATTTCAACAGAAACACCTGAAGCCCCTGCTCTAGAAAACGATGACAACGATATCTATGATTATGCTCTGGCAAAACCTTCTGATGATGAACCCCTTATTATCATGGATGATGAAGAAGAGATTATTTCTGAACTCAACAGTTTTGAAACAGGCAACGAAGCACAGGCAGGCATAGAAGACTTCGGTAGTGATGACACACTCTTGCAAGAACTTCCAACATTAACATTTGATATAAATGCTGCAGCAGCTGATATCGGCTTAAGTGCTGATCTTATAGGCGCACTTATTGAAGATTATATTGCTGAAGCTCATGAGATGAAGCCTAAACTGGACGAAGCCATTTCAAATGGGGATACAATGAGATGGAAAGGTTATGCCATCCAACTCAAAGGTGTCAGTGACAACCTTCGCATCAATGAGATAACAGAGACACTTCAAAAACTAATCACAAGTAGTGAAACTGAAGATGCCAAAGCCGCTCTACAAGAGTTTTACGGCTTTATAAACCAACTTTAACAGGAGTTACGACAATGATAGCACTTAAAAATAGATTGCGACTGATCAGTCTCTTTCCGATTCTAATCCTATTTGCACTGGCAAGTTACTATGTGTTTAATGCATATACAAACTACCAGTCTGCAAAAGTCTTGCAGGCAAAACTAGATGAAAATCTCTACTTGGATGACCTGATCCGTAACCTTTCACGTGAACGTGGAATGACCGTTATGTACCTAGGAAACCAGTCAGAGACCACTAAAAAATCTCTGATCGCGCAGCGTGATATCGTTGATGAGAAATTGGCTGCTTTTGATGAGCACCTCTCTCACAATGAACTTCTTCACGATCATAGTGGAAAAGTCGAATGCCAAGCATGTAAAAGTCAAAAAAGTATTGATGAGCACTTTAAAGAGATTCGTGAAAACCGTCCTAACATAGATGCTGGAGAACTTGAGTTCGAAGATATTTACGACACGATTTACGGTACAGCTGAAAACGAAGTCCTTGCTGAACTTCGTTCTATCGGTGCCTTTAAGGTTGATCCACAGGTCGCATCGCTTGCCAATGCTTACATTAATATTCTCGAAGCCAGACATTATACAGGAGACGAACGCGACTTTATCAGTTATGCACTTGCGCGTGCTACCAAGTTCGATGCAGAAGAGCTTAACGTTTGGATTACACTGATCGGTAAGGCCGATTCGATTAACTATGAAGGTATCCAAAACCCTGAAGTCAAGATCGCTCTCAATGCGATTTTCGATGATGAAGACAACGCAGAACTTTTTGAAGACATCACCACTGAGCGTGCAGAGATCATGCAGGCTGTTAATGATGGTCTTTACTCCACAGATTCAGGTATCTGGTTTACCATGCTATCTGAAAAAATCAACTTGCTCTCTGATGCAGAAAAGATCATAATTGATGCTATGGGTGCACGTTCTAATGTTGTTAAAGACAATCAAATTCAAGTCCTTACCATCTCAGTTGCGATTTGGGTAGCGTCTTTACTATTGGCATTCTTGGCAATTGTCCTCTCTAATGATATTGCACGTAATATCAAAAACCTTGAGTCGGTTCTGAACCGTGTTGCAGAAGATACATCTGATGAAGATGATCTTGCACACAAGATCAATCTTGATACAGCAGATGGTACAGCGCAAGCCTATGCCCTTCTTGAAAGTGTCATCGACCAGACCAAACAAGAGTCTGAAAAAGCGATGGAAGCTTCTGAAGCCAAGTCAATGTTCTTGGCAAACATGTCTCACGAGATCCGTACACCCCTTAATGGTATTGTTGGTTTTACGGAACTTCTTAAAGACACTGATCTTCAAGATGAGCAGCGTGAGTTTATTGATATTATTGAAAAATCTTCAGAGAATCTTCTTGAGATCATCAACAATATTCTTGACCTCTCTAAGATCGAGAGTAACAAACTTGAGATCGAAGAGATCGTCTTTAACCCTATTGAAGAGTTTGAATCTGCAGTTGAAGTCTATGCTGTTCGCGCCTCTGAAAAACATATTGACCTTGGTTGTTTCATTGATCCTGAACTTGAACGTCCAATTAAAGGTGATCCAACTAAAATTAAAGAGATCGTTATTAACCTTCTCTCTAACGCTGTTAAGTTCACCAACAGTGGTGGTGCGATTAACGTTGACATCCGCCGTGTTGAAGTTGATGAGCCAAACCGCACGCGTATTCGATTCTCTGTTGAGGACACTGGTATTGGTGTTACTGCAGAACAAAAAGCCAACATCTTTGAAGCCTTTGGTCAAGCCGATGTCTCTACTTCACGTAAATATGGTGGTACAGGTCTTGGTCTTACAATCTCTAGTCGTTTTGTAGAGCTTATGGGTGGAAAACTTGACCTTGAGAGTGAACCAGGCCATGGTACGACATTCTTCTTTGAACTGGAGTTTGAAGAGATCGAAACACTTAACGAATCTATTGCAGGTACATTCAGCTACATCAATGCACTTATATTAGAGTCCGATACTAAAACCAAACGTCAAGAAATCTACCTTAAACAGTACCTTGACTTCTATGGTGTGAGCTATACCACATTTAAAGATATTGCTGAACTTCAAAAGCTTGAGCGTCAGATTAACTACGACATGTTGTTTGTTGATTTTGACTATACAACTGAAGCAGGTATTGAAGAGTTTTCCAAGACTCAAGAAGAGCTGGTTCTTGTAACAAAATCATACTATATGAAGAAGATCGACTCTATGGGTCTAGATATCTTTAAAGTCATGTATGAGCCAATGCATGGTACTAAGATCAAAACTGCTCTTGAGTCATTTGACCTTGAGTCATTTAACAACAAAAAAGCGCAGAAGATCCGTCATAAGAAATTTGATGCACATACATCTAAATTCAAAGCAAAAGCACTGGTTGCAGAAGACAACATCATTAATCAAAAATTGATCCGTCGTACTTTAGAGGATCTTGGTCTTGACGTTACCTTGGCTAACAATGGTCTTGAAGCCTTTGAAAAACGTAAAAATGGTGAGTTTGATGTTATCTTTATGGATATTCAGATGCCGGTACTTGACGGTATTGAAGCGACTCAGGAGATCCTTGACTATGAAGAGGACTTTGAAGTAGCACACGTTCCTATTATTGCCTTGACTGCAAATGCACTTAAAGGTGACCGTGAACGCTTTATGGATGCGGGTATGGATGAGTACACTAC
>WGDB01000087.1 GCA_015493495.1 Helicobacteraceae bacterium
AAAAGGTAAAGGATCTAAAATGTATCAATTTAAATGGATTATCTGGGCACTGCTGATTACTTTTGGGATGTTTGTTCTAAGCGGTTGTATAAGCAGACCAAGTCACTATAGACCTCACGCTCCTCATCATCTCAATAACACCATCGAACATAAGACTATAGAGTATGTCTAACCTTTTTTAAATTTGAGGTGATGACATATGAATTGATAGTTGTAAATTCTATTGAAACTGCTAAAAATATAACTAACTCTTATTTTTGATTTTTTCTAAAGAGAGCGATCCTAAGCCTGTGTCGAGATCGTCTGTGTCATGGTTGTATTTGTGTTGGGGAAGAGGACTTTAGCGTCGTCTAACGCATTGGTGGTCTCTATACAGACAAAATTTCGGTATTTGTCATCGGGCAGGTCATGTATACCACTGTCACGCCATGGATTCCAGATCGTTGTTGAATTACTGCCGCTCTTTTGTATGGTAATCGTTCTTTTCAACTCAAGATCATCGATATAACAGGTGTCCTCTGTAGGTATGTAGACTCGATTGGTCTCTTGATGGATCTTTAAGCTTGTGTTCTCGATCTTTGTTTTTTTGTCATCAGTGTAATCTACAAAAGGAACCTTTTCTACCCCTCTTATCTGCATCTGCTCTATATCTGCTACTGCAAAGTAACTGTGGAGCGCTTGTGTAATGGTGAAACTTGTGTTACCCGTGTTTGTGGTTTTAAGAGTTATGCTCAAACTTGTGCCTAAGACAAAGGTCAACTCCAATAAAAAACTGTGAGCAAAGAGAGCGTGTGTGGTAGCGTCATCTTTTAAGGTGAGTACAACTTCTGTCTTTTTAGTACTAAGTACTTTTGTGCTGTGAAGTTGCCAAACCCTGTCTCGTGCAAATCCATGTTGGGGTTTGTCACTGTCAGTAGGGTGGGGGCCGAACCAAGGCCAACAGATAGGGACACCTGAATGAACAGACTTTGGTAGGGTGATAACACTCTTTTTTGCATCGAAAACAGCGGGTGCTTCTCCATGGACTTGAAAGTGTGTCAGATGTCCACCATGAAGATAGATCTCTGCCTCGCAGGCATCGTTGGTAACCATGATCTTAGAGAGACCGTTTTTTGTAGTCACGATATTTAGTATGTTGGGTATTTCAAAAGATGATAGATGAGATGGCATAAGTGCTCCTTGAGTGTATTATACAAAAGTTATGGCGCCAATAACTAAGCATTTAAATCAATGAAGGTGATTTTGTTGGTGGTATAATAGTTTGATTATGATGTTTTAAGGTGTATAATAAATAATATATATTTAAATATCTGAAAGATTGAAAATAGAGGAGTGTCAACATGCCAAAAATGAGTATGGAAGAGGAGATCGCATCTCTTCGTGAAGAGGTCGAACGTCTGAAAAAAGAGGATGAGGCTTCTGTGCAGGTTGCAGAGCAAGAAGAAGTTAGTCTTGATGCATTGGTGGAAGGGGTACAAAACCTCGAAGGTGATGTCGAGTTAAAAGCCGAAGAGCTGTTAGCGCGTATAAAGGATGATTATGAAAATATGTCTCCAGTCACAGCAGTAGCTATCTTTGCAGCAGGTGCACTTTTTGGCCGCATCTTTTTATCAAAATAGGGTGAAGTGATGAACAAAGAACTTAGTAACAAACTACAATTGCTGTTGCGCAGTGAAAAAGCACTTTTAAAATTAGAGATGCGTAGAAAGAGTCGACAAGTGGTCTTAGCGACTATAGGTATTATTGCCGTGCTTGCTACCTTAGTGATGTCCAATGTCTCTGCTTATCTCTACTTGGTAGAAAGTTATACACCACTACAATCTGCTATGACACTTACAGGTATAGACATCGTCATAGCGGTACTCTTTTTTGTCCTAGCCTCTCGCCAAGAGGTTGGCCCTGAAGCAGATGCTATTCATGAGATCCGAGACTATGCGATGCAGGAGCTTTCCGGTGATGTCGAAGCGTTAAAAGAAGAGGCGCAACAGATGAGAGAGAGCTTTTCAAAAGTAAGTGGTGGTATAAGCTCTGTGTTCAACAGAGACTTTAGTACTGTAAAAGCACTGGTACCTTTAGTAGAGATGTTTGTGAAGTCTCGTAAAAAAGGGTAAATTCAGAGCTAACTGTACTGCTCTAAGGGATCGTCATAGGGGTTGTTGATCGCTTGGGTATGTCGCTCTATCTTTCCATTTATATCATTAGCCAGGTTGACCGCTTTATCAAGGTCGGTACACTGGGCTATGATCTCATCATAATAACACTCTCTATCATTGATAAAAACAGCTTGTTGTACTTTAATAAGATAGGTAATGGACTCTAAAACATCTGCCATAACAGACTCCTCCTCGGGCTTGTTAAAGCACCTTTAAATAATAATAAGTTATATGATTATAGAGGAAATACGTCACATTGATATCACAAAACAGGGGTAAATAAGAGTACTTAAAAGGGTATGTTACACCCAAAATTTTTTGTAGGAATATGCTGGAGCTGTATTACTTTTTTCGCTCTATCAGTGTGAGTGCCGCATCGATAGCGTTGTTATAACTAAGCGTCTTGGCTTGGTTCTTGTAGGCGATGTCAAATGCGGTGCCATGGTCGACGGAGGTTCTGATGATGGGCAGGTTGAGTGAGATGTTGACACTCTCATCAAAATAGAGGGCTTTAAGTGGACCGAGACCCTGGTCATGGTACATCGCTACAAAGTAGGTGAACCCTTTTCTAAAGTGTGGGGTAAAAGCGACATCGGGGACAACAGGACCCACAAAAACCTCTTTTTCAAAGGTCTGGTTCAAGTCTTTGATCACTTCCGTGATCATCTCCTCTTCATGACCGAGTACTCCGTTGTCTCCAGCGTGTGGGTTGAGCCCTAAGACGGCGATCTTCTCTGCACCCACTTCATGGTAAAGGTCTTCCAAAAACTGTGTTAACTTCTGTACACTAAGTGAGGCTGCCACTGCTTGTAAAGGGATATGCTCCGTAAAAAGTGCGACATACATCTTGGAACATCCCAACATCATAATGGCATCTTTCTGAAAGAGATCGCGAAGCATGTCGGTATGGCCTTTGTAATCTATACCTGCGAGTGACCAGGCCTCTTTATGAATAGGAAGGGTGACGATAGCATCGACTGCACCTGACTTGGCGAGTTCTATAGCTTGTAAAAAGGAGTGGTAGGAGAAGGCTCCCGAGCGCTCAGAGACCACGCCTGGTTCTATCTCGACATCAACATCTACCTCTACACACTCAAAGTCATGGGGGATAGAGCGTGCCAACTTTTGGGCTGCTTTTTGAAGTAGATCAGAACTTATGCAGTACAGTGGTGATACTTTTTTAGAGATCTCGTTATGGGCTTTGAGGGCGATCTCGACACCCACACCATTGATGTCACCCATAGAGATGGCAATACGTTTTAGCGCTGGCATAACTGCTTCATCTCTTTAACGGCGGAAGCAAGTCCACTGAAAACAGAACGGGCAATAATACTCTGACCGATGTTGAGCTCTTGTATGGCATCTACCTCTAACATAAGTGAGACATTATGGTAGTTGAGCCCATGACCTGCAGCCACTTCGAGACCGATGGACTGGGCATGGTTGGCACTGCTGTTAATGCGCTCTAGTGAGGCATCTAAAAGCACTTTTAGATCATCACGAGGAAGTTCAAGTTCTTCAATACTGTGATGTGAGTGTACCAAAGCAGAGTGTAACATGGCATAGACATTGGCAAAATGTCCTGTATGCAACTCTACCATCTCCGCTTCGAGAGCTTGACTCTGTTCTATGGCGTTGATAGCAGGGTCAACAAAGAGAGAGACCTCAATGCCTGCCTCATGTAACTTCTCTATAGCAACAGCGATTGCGGGACTTTGACTTATGACATCAAGACCCCCTTCTGTTGTTACTTCGTCACGGTTTTCAGGTACCAAGGTAGCGCGGTGTGGCTTGAGTTCACAAACGATGTCGATGATCTCAGGGTTAATCGAACACTCTAAGTTGACGGGAATAGGGGAAGAGGCGATGATCTTTTTGGCATCTTCATCATGGATGTGACGACGGTCTTCACGAAGATGTATAGTGATCTGGTCTGCACCGTTTTGTGCACAGATGGCAAGGGCCATCAAGGGATCCGGATCGTTGATCCTGCGTGCTTCACGAAGTACGGCAATATGGTCGATGTTGACACCGAGGGTCATCTTTTTATTTACGGCGTTTTTCATAGAAATCCTTTTTGAATTCTGCAAAACGGTCTTCTAAAATAGCCGCTCGCATCTGCTTCATCAAACTGAGATAGTAGTGCAGGTTGTGTATGGTCGCGAGTCTGAAAAAGGTGATCTCTCGGGCACGAAAGAGATGGTTCAGGTAGGCACGAGAGTAGCGTTTACAAGTGAGACAGTCACATGCAGGATCAATGGGGTCACTGTCCTCTTTAAACTTGGCACCGCGGATGTTTATGCGGCCAAATGAGGTGAAGAGGGTACCGTTACGGGCATTACGTGTTGGCATGACACAGTCAAACATGTCAACGCCACGCTCTACATTTTCAACCAGATCCTCGGGTGTTCCAACACCCATGAGGTAGCGTGGTTTATCTTCGGGCATATACTGCACGGTGTGTTCTACCGTGTTGTACATATCTTCATTTAACTCACCGACAGAGAGACCGCCGATAGCAAAACCGTCATAGTCCATAGCACATAGTTCTGTAGCTGACTTGGTACGAAAAGCTTTGTCCGTACCGCCTTGAATAATGGCAAAGATGTTCTGCTCTGTACCAACACCTTCTTGCTGTTTTTGACGAAAGTAGTCTATGGACTCTTGTGCCCACTCTGTTGTACGCTCTATAGAGAGTTTAATGCGTTCTTGTGTTGCCGGCAGAGCAACAAGGTCATCAAGGATCATCATGATGTCTGAACCGAGGTTGTGTTGAATGTCGATCACTTTTTTAGGTGTAAAGTAGTGTTTGGAACCATCAATATGGCTTCTGAACTCAATACCGTTTGCATCTGCTTTAGAGATGTCACTGAGACTAAATGCCTGAAAACCGCCACTGTCTGTTAAAAAACTTTTTGGGTAGGTACTAAAGCCATGAAGTTTTCCCATTTTGGCAACTGTTTGGTCACCTGGACGTAGATACATATGGTAGGTGTTGGCCAGAATGATCTCAGCACCTAAAAGGTCATGCATGTCTGCCATGTCCAGTGCTTTGACAGAGCCAAGGGTGCCCACAGGCATAAAGACCGGTGTGGTGATCGTTGAGTGTGCTGTTTTAATAGTACAGGCACGTGCTTTGTTGCTGGTCGCATCTAAAGTGAATTCCATAGGACTCCATAAAGTAAATAATGATGAGATTTTACCACATTCTTAGGTCTCTAAGGCAATATGCTACAATCACGACATATAAACCCAGAAACTCTTGTCTTCAAGAGTAGGGTAATACGACAGGTGTATATGAAAAAGATCCTTATTATCAGTGACAGCAAAGTAGGTGAAAACTTTATAGAACGTGCTATAGACACCTTTGCCAAAGACAATATCTACTATGTCATCCAGACTAAAGCGGTCCTTTTTGAAAACGCACCTCCTTCGCGTTTTAAGTTTTTCGAGTTTGATCCTACCAGTCTCTATAAGATCTCCAATGTCCTTAAAATGGAGTTTGTGCAGGTCTTTATTGCTATGAGCAGTGCTGCTGACATTGAAAACACCATCGCGAACATACGTGTTACCAAGCCACATGTCCGTGTGATCGTAATTGATCATTGGGAGATGGATCTTGAAAAGTATAATGTGGTTCAGATCAATACAACCGAGATCTTGGCCTCACATATGTTTGACTACCTTCCCAATGTCCCTGTGGTCGCTCAAAATGTTGGTTTGGGTGAGGGTGAGATCATGGATGTTCTGGTCCCCTTTGGAAGTTCATTTGTCTACCGCCACGTCGGAGTGATCGAGCAGAAAAACTGGCGCATTGTGGGGATCTACCGTGGTGGAAAGCTCATCTTGCCTGATGAGAGGAAGATGATACATCCTAACGATCAACTGCTGCTGGTAGGAGAACCTGCCGTGCTTAACTCAGTCTACCGTGCGATCAAACGAGAGATCGGGCAGTTCCCACAGCCTTTTGGTACCAATA
>WGDB01000088.1 GCA_015493495.1 Helicobacteraceae bacterium
AAATAGAGGTTGATCTGGTGCTCTCCGCTACGGTTAAGTATGAAGACATGGAAGATATTTACAAGAATTTCTCATTTCTTAATTTGGATTCTGTCATCATCAGCAAGTTTGATGAGACAAAACATTTTGGTACACTGCTGAATTTTATGTTGCTCTATAAACTTCCTATGAGCTACTTCTCTGTAGGGCAGGAGGTACCTGACGATCTGGTTCCTGCGAGCAAAGAGTACCTCTTGGAGCGTTTTATAGGAGATGTCAATGAAGGGTGAAACACAGGCAGTTCACTTAGTCAAAGTCATGCAAAAGCATAAGCTTTACCCTGAATATGAGCTGGCACTTCCTTTGGTCAAAGTAAAGAAGAGCAGTTTTAAAAAACTTACACAGGGTGATATACTTCTTTTAGGACTTGACGGACTGGAGTTGATACTTTTACTAGAAGAGTGTGTCTGTGCAAATGCAGAGATAAACGAGGCACAGAACAGTTTTAAAATAAAAATAACAAATATAGTAGAAAAGACGGATATATCGAATCATAGTAAAAAATATGAAATTTTAAAATGTTCTTTCGGAATGCTTCAAAGCAGAAAGCTTGAAGTAGGGCATAAAATAGATATTGCCCAACTGAATTTGGAAGATGTTACGCTTTTTACAGAGGGTAGAAAACAAGCAGAGGGAAAGCTTGTAAAAGTGGATGATGAGATCGCTATACAAATTATAAAAGTGAATAAAAATGAAAAACAGAGGTAAAGTCTTAGTAGGAATGAGTGGTGGTGTTGACTCTACGGTAACAGCTATCCTGCTTCAGAAAGAGGGATATGAGGTTGAAGGTGTCTATATGAAACTGCACCATAAACCGGGCTATCATGAAGAAAATTTTACGAAAGTACAAAGGGTTGGTGACTACTTGGGTATAAAAGTACATTTTCATGATCTTTCCAAATCATTTGACGAACAGGTCTACCGGTATTTTGTAGAGAGTTACAAAGAGGGGCTTACTCCTAACCCCTGTGTCATCTGTAACCGTACCATCAAGTTCGGGAAGATGATAGAATTTGCAGATTCTTTAGGGATTGAAAAAGTGGCTACAGGGCACTACCTTAACTGCGACGGTGAGTATATCTATGCAGCAGAGGATCCAAGCAAGGATCAAAGTTATTTCCTGTGTGAAGTGCGTAAAGAGGTACTGCCCAGATTACTGTTCCCTTTGGGAAGCTGGATCAAAGAAGATGTCAAAGCATATGCTGCGAATATTGAAGTGCTTCAAGACTTTGCCACACAAAAAGAGAGCTCAGAGATCTGTTTTGTAGAGAATAGTTATGATGAAGTACTGGCACGTCATATGGATATAGATATTCCGGGAGAAACAATAGATATAGAGGGCAATGTAGTAGGTACACATAAAGGCTATATGCACTACACCATAGGAAAACGCAGGGGATTCTTTGTCAATGGTGCCCATGATCCGCATTTTGTACTTGCCATCAAACCTGAGAAAAACCAGATCGTAGTGGGTACGAAAGAAAAGCTCGAAGAGAATGCCTTTGAAGTCAAAGAGATCAACCTTTTTGATGACTTGAGTGATTTTAGATGTAATGTCAAAGTACGGTACAGAACCCATGCCGTACCCTGCCATGTGGTCATAAAAGGTGACAGAGCCAAAGTGACACTCGATGAGCCTGTTTTTGGTTTGGCACATGGACAGATCGCTGCTTTTTACGACAAAGACAGACTGCTTGGCGGTGGAGTGATCTGTTAAATCATACTATCTTGTTTTGCTATGTGAATACTCATATATAATCTGTAAAAATAAAACATGATATAATATACTTATAAATTCTTTGAAAGGAGAATAAGTATGAAAACAATACTCATGTTTATCTTGATAGTCGGTAATCTGTTGGCGATCACAGCAGAAGATGCAGCATGGCTGCTTGATGCACAGACTGATCTGAGTAAAGCATATGAAAAAGCAAAAGCCCAAAAGAAAAAATTAGTGCTTTTGGTGGTAGTAAAAGATGGCTGTCACTGGTGTGAAATGATGGTGCATGAGACACTGCGAGATCCACAGATACAAAAAAACCTTAAAGAGATGGTCACCGTGGTTGTTGATGTGAATGGCAAATTACCAAAGGCATTTCAAACCAAATTGACACCCGGGATATTCTTTATTGATGTGAAGCGTAAAAAAAGTGTGTTGGAGAATTTCGGTTACATTAAAAAAGGCGGTTTCCTTATTGATATCGTTTCTGCAAGTGAGATGGTAGAATAAAAGAAGAAAGTTTTTATTTGTCAGTTTTCTTTTTTTCTTCTCTCCCGTCGCTCTTTTTCACGCTGGTGTTTTTCACTTTTGACTGATTTTATCCATAGCCAGTTGAGTACAAAATAGATCAGTGTTGAGATGACGATAGAGTAAAAAGCCGTACCTACATACAAGGGAACAAAGATGTCACCCATATGTGAGGTGAACCAGTCAAGTGTAAGCTCTATGTTGCTTATCCCTTCGCGACCTAAAATGAAATTGCCTGTAAGGTACTCCATGTAATACATAGGCGGCATAGTAACGGGGTTGCTTAACCAGACCATTGAGATGGCAATGGGTACATTAAAGCGTATAAAAGGGGTGGTTGCCATGACAGCAAGCATCTGCATAGGCATAGGGATAAAGCCCCAAAAAAGTCCTATAAGTACCCCTCTGGTTATCATACGTCTGTTCACACTCAGATAGCCTTTTGGCAGATGATATTTTTCTAAGAAAGTATCTATTTTGCTTTTTTGGGATGATTTTTTTTTAAAAGCTTTGCGTATCATTTAAATCCATAGTATCATAAAATATTTGTCTTAGTGTAATACCACGGAGCTTTAAATCCCCTTTTTATCAACATTTGTGTAGAATACGCGTAACAAAATATACGTAAAGGTACAACCAATGAGCGGATATATGCTTTTTTCCGGAACTTCCAACCCTGAACTTGCGCAAGAGATAGCGACTTACCTTGAAATGCCACTCTCTCAAGCTACGATCAACCGTTTTTCAGATGGTGAGATCTCTGTACAGATCGCTGAGTCTGTACGTGGTAAAGATGTTTTTATCATCCAGCCTACCTCTGCACCTGCAAATGCGAACCTGATGGAACTGCTCATCATGACAGATGCTTTGAAACGTTCTTCTGCCAAGTCAATTACGGCAGTCGTGCCTTACTACGGCTATGCCAGACAGGACAGAAAAGCAGCACCGAGAGTGCCTATTACTGCCAAACTCGTTGCCAATCTTATGGAAACATCAGGGATCACACGTATGGTTACGGTTGACCTTCATGCTTCACAGATCCAGGGTTTCTTCGACATCCCTGTCGATAACCTTTATGGTGCTATTTTATTCATGGACTATATTAAAGCCAAGAATTTTAAAAACCCTGTGATCGCTTCTCCTGACATTGGCGGAGTGGCAAGAGCCAGATATTTTGCAAACAAACTGGGGCTTGATATGGTCATTGTCGATAAACGTCGTGAAAAGGCAAATGTAGCGGAAGTAATGAATGTTATTGGTGATGTGGAAGGGAAAGATATTATTCTTATTGATGATATGGTCGATACGGCAGGTACCATGGTCAAAGGTGCTGCAGCACTGAAAAAACTTGGAGCAAATTCGGTCATGGCATGTTGTACACACCCGGTTCTTTCAGGTCCAGCCTATGAACGCATTGAAGAGGGTGAATTGGATGAATTGGTCGTAGCAAACACTATCCCTATGAAGAAGCAGTCCAAAAAGATCAAAATGCTCTCTACCGCCTCTATGCTTGGAGAAGTGATCCGAAGAGTCCATAACAATGAGAGTGTCAACTCACTCTTTGAAATGGGCAATTGATCCTGACAGATCAGAATTAAAATGACAGTAACACAGCAGTCTATTATGCTTATACAGTTGTCAAAAAGAGGATAAATCTTGGTTAAAACAGTACCACAGAAAAATATACGTAACTTCTCCATCATCGCACACATTGACCATGGAAAGTCTACACTTGCAGACCGTATCATACAGGAGTGTGGGGCGGTGAGTGACCGACAGATGTCTGCCCAGGTGATGGACACGATGGACATTGAGAGGGAACGTGGTATTACCATTAAAGCCCAGTCTGTACGTTTGGACTATGTTAAAGACGGTGAACATTACATCCTTAACCTTATAGACACTCCGGGTCACGTGGATTTCTCTTATGAAGTGAGCCGCTCACTGGCTTCGTGCGAAGGTGCACTGCTCATTGTTGATGCGGCACAGGGCGTAGAGGCTCAGACCATTGCCAATGTCTATATTGCCATTGAGAATGATCTCGAATTGCTTCCTGTCGTGAACAAAATAGACTTGCCTGCTGCCGATCCTGACCGTGTTCTAACTGAGCTTGAAGAAGCCATCGGCATCGATGCAACAGAGCACAATCTTGTCTCTGCCAAAACTGGTGTTGGGGTAGCAGAACTTATTGATGCCATTATTGAGCGTGTGCCTGCACCGCAAGGGGATGAAAATGCTCCGGCTAAAGCCCTTATTTATGACAGTTGGTTTGACAACTATTTAGGTGCTTTGGCTCTGGTACGTGTCTTTGAAGGAAGCATCAAAAAGAGACAGACCATCAAGATCATGGGAACCAAAGAGGAGCATCAGGTATTGGATCTCATGTACCCAAATCCCATTGCACCCATCAAAACCGATGAGATACGTACAGGTGAAGTGGGCATTGTCGTCACCGGACTAAAAACGGTTGAGGGCTTGCAGGTGGGGGACACGATCACCGATGCCAAAAACCCTACAGCAGAGATCATCGGCGGATTTGAGCCTGCCAAACCGTTTGTTTTCGCGGGTATCTACCCCATAGAGACAGACCGTTTTGAAGATTTGCGTGATGCACTGAACAGACTCAAACTCAATGACTCCTCACTCAGTTTTGAGCCGGAGAGTTCTATGGCGCTAGGTTCGGGGTTCAGGACAGGTTTCCTTGGGATGCTGCATATGGAGGTCATCAAAGAGCGTTTGGAACGTGAGTTTAACTTGGAGCTCATCGCTACTGCACCTACGGTTGTCTACAGGGTAGAGCAGACCAATGGGGAAGAGATAGAGATACAAAACCCTTCTGAACTGCCTGAACCGCAAAAGATCGCCAAAATCTTTGAACCTTATGTGAAAGCGACTATTTTAACACCGCAAGAGTACTTGGGGAACCTCATTAAACTGCTCAATGACCGCCGCGGTATTCAGATCAAGATGGATTACCTGAACGAAACACGTGTCCTTTTGGAATATGATATTCCCATGAATGAGATAGTCATGGACTTTTACGATAAACTAAAATCAACTACCAAAGGGTATGCAAGTTTTGATTATGAGCCTATAGGGTTTAGAGAGGGTGATCTGGTCAAACTTGACATCCGTGTGGCGGGTGATATCGTCGATTCTCTCTCTATTATCGTACCACGTGACAAAGCACGTTCACGCGGGCTTGCTTTTGTAGCACAGCTCAAAGAGCTCATCCCCAGACAGCTGTTTGAAGTTGCCATTCAGGCGAGTATCGGTAATGACATCATTGCCCGTACCAACGTGAAGTCCATGGGCAAGAACGTAACTGCAAAGTGTTACGGTGGAGACATTACCCGTAAAAGAAAGCTTTTAGAGAAGCAGAAAGCAGGTAAAAAACGTATGAAGTCCATCGGTAAGGTGCAAGTACCGCAAGAGGCATTCATGGCTGTCTTGAAGTTGGACAGTTAGTATGTTTGATGTAGTTACAGAGTGGGCATTCCATATCCACCTCATTATGGCGATTTCCTGGATAGGCGGGTCGGTCTTTATGTTTATCCTCGGTGTCTCTTTGAGAGACAAAAAGGCACAACAGGAGGTTTACCCTCATGTTGGACCGATCTTTGGCTGGTTTGAAGTAGTTGCCCTTATTTCACTGCTTTCCAGCGGAGCTGTTCTTGGTATGAAGTACAGTCTTTTCCCTCTGCTTTTCAACGACAACGGAACCCCTATTTCCCATGCGCTTAATATGAAGCTGACACTTGTCATCATTTTGACCATTGCTACAGTCGTACATTTTATCATTGCCTACCGAACCAATGGCAAAGAGCGTACACGTACAGAACAAATCCTCTCCAGAGGCTCCTCTATGCTGATCTTGCTCTTAAATCTTTTTGTAATGCATTATGCAATCGTTCTGAGGAATATACTTTAGAAGTGCCCTCTAACGACTGCCTACTAAACCTTTAAGATACTTCTGCTATAACCTACCAAAACCAATAAGGAATTAAAATATGTCTGCAAACACGATCACCAGAGAGAACATAGAAACCATGGTTATGAACTTTTATACAAGGGTCATGAAAGATGACATTGTAGGACCTTTTTTCGTCGCCAAGCTGGGTGATGATATGAACAACGAGCACTGGAGACCGCACTTGAAGCTGCTCATAGACTTTTGGGCTTCTATCGCTCTGGGAGACACCTCCTACAGGGGGAATCCTTTTGCTCCGCATATGTATTTGGGGGAGTTGAAGCGTGAGACCTTTGCACAGTGGCTCACACTCTTTTATGCCACACTCGATGAAGTTTATGCACCACAGATAGCTGAGCAGTTCAAAGAACGAAGCAGTATCATTGCCGGGAACTTCATGCGTAACCTGGGGATAGCATAAACCCGAATAAACTTTGATATAATCAACCCATGACACACCTGGAAAAGATAGAAAAAGCCAAAGCAAAACTGATGTTGGAACATCCCTATTTTGGAACGGTCGCGGCTGCGTTGAAGTTGCAGTCGAGTGACAATATAGAGTCATTTCTCTCTGACGGTGTGCACCTGCAGTACAACGATGCCTACTTTGACAATGCTTCTGTGGAAGAGGTGGAGTTTGCCCTTGCAAACGGAGCGATGCATACGGTTTTGAAACATCAGAGACGTATAGGAGAGCGGTACGAGTGGCTTTGGCAGTTGGCAACGGATTACACCATCAATGCCATGCTGCTAAAGAACGGATTTGGGCTGCCTGACCGTGCCAACTTTCAGCAGCGTTTTGAAGGGATGTATGCCGAAGAGGTGTATGAGATATTACGTTCTGACATTATAAATGAAGAGCTAAGCAGTGATGAATCACTCCAAGAGCAGGTGCATGATGAGCAGGGAAAGTCAAATAATGACAGAGTCTCACAAGAAGGAGTGGAAGCACCCAGAGACTGGAATGAAAAAGGTGACAGACCAAGACAGGGTGCCAAAAGTGATGGTTCAAACTCTGAAAATGCCAACAGAAATGAACTGCAGCATGCTAAAGAGGAAGAACCTTTGGAAGAGATACATGCATTACAGGAAGAGCTTAAAGAGCATTTTGAACAGATATTCCAAAAGC
>WGDB01000089.1 GCA_015493495.1 Helicobacteraceae bacterium
ATCCAATGTCCAGACAGGCGGTAACATTGACATCTGTAGTATCAAGGGTACTAAGTGTTGGTGTAATAGCCAGTGTCGCACTGATGCTGATATTTTCATCATCCGCTTCTATAGTAATGGTGTTAGCACCACTTGCAAGACTTACACCTTCGGCTAAAGCAGGTGCCTCACTAAGATCATCATCTTCTTCAACTACATCACTGATAAGAAGTTCATCTCTTCCATGAGGCGCAACATGAACGAAAGTATTGCCTTCTGTAAATTGTTTTGTATCATTCCACTCCCCATACAGATCATCAGGGTCAACTGTTGCGATCAGTGTATAGTCACCTTCTTCGAGATCACGCGGTACCGTGATGTTAAGTTCATAAGCGTACAACCCTTTTTGTAGGACATCAATAAAACTGCTGTCAACGTAAAGTGAGCTGTTTTCATCACTACTACTGACTGCTGAGATAACCACAGGAACATCATTTATGTTTTCATCCACCTCTACCTCTATGACAATCTTTAATCCATATCCTGCTTTCACATCTAGATCAGAGGTCACAGACTGAACACTTAAAGAGGTTGCTGCAGATGTACCACCAGAACCATTGTCATCTGATTTACCGGTATCTGAGCTACTCTCTTTACTACATCCCGTAATTAAAAGCGTCACAAACAGGAGTGACATCATTATGTTTTTAGTTTTCATCAAAAACTCCTTCTATTACTAGTATATTAACAGAGCGTTGCAAAAACGTTGCAAAAATCACGATAATGTCTCTTTAAGAGGCAAAAAGGTCTGATTATGAACTTTTTTTCTCCTGAGCAGCAGCTTCTCGAAGTCTGTCTTTTTTACTTTTTTTCTTCCCCTTGACAGGTGCTGGACCTTTCTCTTTTTTGGGGGACTCTCCTGTCAGCTCAAAACCGGTAACCATCTCTCTCTCAAGTTTGATCCCACTACGCTTTTCGATCAGTTTAAAATGCTCCATGGTCTCATAGTCTACAAATGAGAGTGCATCTCCAGAACGTCCTGCCCTTGCAGTACGCCCTATACGATGTATATAATCAGCAGGAGAACGTGGCAGATCAAAGTTCACAACACACGCTATACCATCAATATCAAGACCACGGGCCGCAATATCTGTTGCAAAAAGTACTTGGATCTTTTTCTCTTTAAAGTCTTGAAGGGTCTCGCTGCGCTCCTGCTGATCCAGGTCTCCATGAAATGATTGTGCTGAAATGCCATACTTCTTAAACTTCATGGCAATGTTGTCCGTCGCTCTTTTGTTTGCCATAAAAACCAGTACTTGAGCATACTTTTCTGTTTTTAAAAGATGTCTTAACAGAGGACCACGGTTTTCCCTGTTCACCTTAAAAACACGTTGATGGATCTTAGAGACCGTCTCCTCTTCATCCAGTGAAATAGAGACAGCTTCTTTCGTGATCCTTGCTGCGATCTCCAGGATCTTTTGGGGATAAGTGGCTGAGAAGAGCAGGTTTTGGCGTTTTGCAGGGATCTCTTCTAAAATAGCATCTAACTCTTCTGCAAACCCAAGGTTCAACATCTTGTCTGCTTCATCTAAAACTAGAAATTCCAGATGAGAGAGGTTCATCTGCTTTTTGCTGAGCACATCCAAAAAACGCCCTGAGGTCGCGACAAGCACATCACAACCCTGCTGGACCTTGTAGAGCTGATCACCGATGCTTGCACCGCCAATAACAGTGACCACCTTGGGTTTTACACTTAAATGTTTTCCAAAAGTTTCAAAAGTTTCAGCTACCTGCAGGGTTAATTCTCTTGTAGGTGTCAAGACCAAAACCTTGATCTTCGCTTTTTTACCCTCACCTCTTCGTTCATCCAGAAGTTCCAAGAGGGGTAAAACAAACCCGGCACTTTTTCCACTGCCGGTCTGTGCTTTGGCCATAATATCTTTACCCTTCAAGACAAGGGGGATTACTGCAGATTGTATGGGGGTAGGCGTAGTATAAGAGGCCTCGGACAAAGCCTGTAAAATAGCTTCTGAAAGTTTGAAGTTTTGAAATGACATGATGACCCTTAACGTCGGTTTTAGCTGGTTTAAAAAATTATTCTCTCATTTTAGCGTATAAGCGTGTCAAATTGTGCTAGAATTAAGTATGCTAACCAAAAAGATAAAACAGTTTTTTATTCCTTCTGTCAACTATCTTGATAATCGAAGTTTTCGACGTGTCCTCATGACAAACTTTGTTTTGATCGCCATTTTAGTCAGTACCACTTTTTTCTTTTTTTTAAATCTGCATATGGATGAGTACCTTACCGCTGCCATCGATTTTTTTGGATTTTTCATCTCTATTTATGGGCTTTACCAGTTGCAGGTCCATCATGATCTTCAACGTACAAGCCTTATCACTACCGCCTCTTTTATCCTCTTTTTTCTTCTTTTTGTCTACTTTAAAGGAAATGATCATTTTGGACTTATTTGGAGTATATTTGTTCCTATCATCGCCTTCTCCATCAATGGAAAGCAGAATGGTCTCTACTTCTCTGTAGTCTTTTATACCCTCGCATTTTTTATGGCTTATATCAATATAGGCATCTGGGACAATGGTGCCTGGGGCAACCATGACTTTTTACGTTTTTTCTTTGCATCAAACATCTTGGTCTATATGCTATTTATGCATGAACGCGCCCTCGAAAAGTCTGACTTTAAGCTCATTGAAGTGCGGGCAAAAGAGAAAGAATACATAGAAAAGCTACATCAACTCTCTATTACTGATCCACTGACAACTCTTTATAACCGACGTTACTTTAATGAGGTCATGCCTAAGGTCATCTCTATTGCCAAGCGCAACAAACTTTACCTCACTTTTTTCATTTTAGATGTGGACTTTTTTAAACACTATAATGACTATTATGGTCATATCGCCGGAGATAAGGCTCTTATTGCAATCTCTGATGCTATTAAAAATCATGTGCAACGTCATGATGATTTTGTCTTTCGTTTTGGGGGTGAAGAGTTTGGTGGGGTCATACTTTCAGAAGATCCTGATCGCTCACAAAGACATGCAGAGTCCATCTTAAAACTCATAGAGGGGTTAAAGATCGAGCATAAACGTTCTACTGTCTCAGAAGTCTTAACGGTCAGTATCGGTATAGCGACTGTGACACCCGCTAAAATTGACACCATAGAAGCACTCTACCTCTTAGCCGACCAAGAACTTTATAATGCTAAAGAGAATGGCCGCAACCAGTGTTGTACCACAAGAGTTCTTTAAGAGATTATTCTAAAGGGCCGTAAATGGAGAAAGGTCAACACGACCTCCTTTTTTGTACCGTTTCATATACTCCACGATCATCCCATGAAACCGTGCATACTGTTCATGAAGGTTTTCGCCTTTGAAACCTTGTAGACACCACGACTGAACCTCGTCATAATCATCAAAATCATAACCGAGTGCTGTCAACAACTGCTGGGTATATTTGTCCACAACCATCACCTCTCGTCCACAGGCGTAACAGAGTATGGCATCCGCACTCTCTGGTCCGATGCCTCTCTGTTTTAAAAGCCATGAGCGGGAAACTTGCTCTTTAAATGACTCGAAATCACCAAAACTCTCTATAATATGCTCTGACAGCAGCTTCAGGTTTTTAGATTTTGCATTGAAAAAACCACTGGGACGAACACATTCTACAACCAAGTCATCATCAGCAGATACTAACGTTTCTAAAAAGAGGAGTCCATTGGAGCGAAGATATTCAAGTGAGACTTCTACACGTGTCCACTGCGTATTTTGTGTAAGTATGGCCCCTGCAACGACTTCAAAAGTGTAAGGATTTGGCCACCAGAGAGGTGGCTTGTTCTCAAGCAGTTTAAGAGGTTCCAGCGCATGATAGAGCATCTCCCCAGAGTCTATCATGACTCCAGCCATGCCTCTGTCTCTATACGTCTACCATCATCAAATACCTTCAGCTTCCTGGCCGAGGTACAGTGACCATCTTCTAGCTCCAATATGGCGACCTGTAAGATCTTTTTACACTGATTAGGTACATTGAAATGTCCCCCTACCCCTGTCAAAAAACGCTGCAGTGGGATCTTCGCTTCCATCCCTATAACATTGTCACGACATCCGCTCAAACCAATATCACTCAGATAAGCGGTGCCTTCACTGATCTGAAAATCATCCGTAGCCACATGAGTATGGGTACCAATGATTCCGCTCAATTCACCTTGAAACATCATCATCATCGCCCGTTTTTCACTACTTGCTTCCGCATGAATGTCCATAAATATAGCCTCACATCCCTCTTCTTTAAGTTCAGCAACTGCTTTTTGTGCACAGATAAAAGGGTTGTCAACCATAGGCATGGTGTAATGTCCCATGATGTTAAGCACACCAAGTTTTACACCGTTGACCTCATAGACTTTTTTACCCGTTCCCGGTGTAGCATCAGGATAATTGTGAGGACGTAACAATTCCATAGTCTCAAAAAGAGGCAAAACCTCTTTTTTGTCAAAAGAGTGGTTTCCTCCTGTCATTGTGTCGACTCCTGCATTGAAAAGCTCTGTTGCATTTTTACTGGTCAGACCAAAACCATGAGAAGCATTTTCATAATTGGCGATAACAAAGTCTATACCAAACTCTTCACGCAGACCTTTAAGATGTTCCTTGACCATACTGCGCCCCGGACGACCGACGATGTCACCGATAAACGCTAATGTTAATTGACCCATTTATAAAACCTTTGGTTTTGCATTTCTGAGGTACTGCAGTACCTCTTTGATGATGTCATCATCATCTTTACTTGCAGCTTTGATGCTCTCACGAGACCCATTTGCATACTCTATAGTAATGTTTTGACCATAGTTCATGACCTTAATGATCTTTTTATCAAGAGAGAGCAGTTTGATGACCATCAGTTCAAAAAACTGTTTACTTGGCTCATCCAACTTACCAAAACGATCAATCGCTTCCTCTTCGAGTTCATAGATCTCTGTTGGCTCTTCACACTGACTGAGACGGCGATAGAGCTCAAGTCGCAGACGATCCTCTTTGACCACCTCATCAGAGATATAGGCAGAGATAGCAAGTTTGATGTCCACTTTGGCACGGCTCTTATCTTGGGTATTACTTAACTCTTTAATAGCATCTTCCAACATCTTCAAATAGAGTGAGTACCCTATGTTTTTAATGTGACCACTCTGAGCATCACCGACCAGGTTACCCCCACCACGGATCTCAAGATCATGAAAGGCCAAGATCGAACCACTACCCAAAAAGCTGTTGGACTCTAAAGCGATAAGACGTTTTTTGGCCTCATCCGTCAGGTTATCTTTGTTGTCTACGATAAAGTAGGCAAAACCCTCAGTGTGACCCCGTCCAACACGTCCACGCAGTTGGTGCAGGTCTGCAATACCAAAACGGTCCGCCCCATCGATCAGCATCGTGTTGACCTGAGGCATGTGTATCCCTGACTCAATAATAGAAGTTGCCAACATAATGTCATATTTTCCCTCTTGAAAATCAAGAAGAGCTTTTTCTGTCTCAGTGGCACCAACCTGTGAGTGCAACATCAAAATACGAAGTTCCGGAAGCAGTTTTTTCAGTTCTCCCTCTTTTATAGGCATCTGTTTGATGTTGTTAAAGACATAAAAGACCTGTCCACCACGTCGCAGTTCACGCAAGATGACCTCTTTAATGAGTTTCTCATCATAGGCCTTGACAAAGGTACGCACCCCCTGCCGCTCACCAGGAGGTGTCATTAACTGACTCATGGTCTTGATGGAACTCATAGCTTGGTTAAGTGACCTTGGTATCGGGGTCGCACTCATAGAGAGAAGGTGTACCTCTTCGTAAAGTTGTTTAAGTTTCTCTTTTTGCTTGACACCAAACTTGTGTTCCTCATCTATGATGACCAGACCCAGTTTTTTAAACTCTGCACCAAAAAGGGCGTGGGTACCTACCACAGTGTCTATGATCCCCTCTTTAAGTCCTTGAAGTACCGCTTTTTTCTGCTTGGGTGTTGAAAAACGATCTAATTTGGCCACACGAATGTCTAAGCCTTCAAAACGCTCCTCTAATGAGTGATAGTGTTGTGAACTCAGCAGTGTTGTTGGTACGATCATTGCTGACTGAAAACCGGCTTTTGTCGTTGCGAAGATGGCATTCATGGCCACTTCTGTCTTTCCAAACCCCACATCTCCACTCAGGAGCCTGTCCATGATGTGTCCGGAGCTCACCTCATTTAAGATCTCATCTATAGACTGACTCTGATCTGCGGTGTACTCAAAACCTGCACCTTTTTGGAAGTTTTTGATCGCTTCACGATCATAAGCAATTGTTGGTGCTTTGATAAGTGCGCGAGAAGCCGCTGTGTTGATGATCTCTGAAGCGATCTCGAAGAGACGTTTTTTGACCTTCTCTTTAAGACGTCCAAAACTTCCCTTGCCCAGTTTGTCCAGTACAGGAAGACCACCACCGGCAGCCATATACCGGTCTATTGTCTCTAGGTTTTCAACCGGTAGCAGTACCTTGTCTTCTCCTTGGTACTTAATGGTGACAAAATCTTTGACACCACCCAAGATCTCCGCCTGTTCTATGCCTTCAAAGATCCCTACACCGTAATCTTCATGAACAACATAGTCCCCTCTTTTAAGGTCATCAAGAATAATACTGCTTTTACGTCTCCGGCGTTTAGCCACAGGTTTGTTGAGTGAGATGATCATTTCACTGTCACTGATAATGCTCATGATAACAGGGGAGAAGCGTATTTCTAAATTTGTCGTATCGAAGATGCTTGCCTGCTTTATCTGCGCTTCATTGGTCGCAATGATCGTGATGGCTTTATCTTTATGGACACTTAAAAGTGTTGGCACATTGGTCACTGCTAAAGATTTGGTCTGTTTGGGTTCTGGCAGTATCTCTATATCGAAACTTTCACGAATGACTTGAGGTTCATTCATGACATAGGCTTCATCGACCAACAGTTCAAGATCTTTAACAAAAAGTGCTTTTTTATCTGCTACAAACGAGGTAGCCAGATCATCAAGGTACCAAAATCCCAAAGAGGCGTTGTCTTTGACAAAACTGTCACTTTCACTCTCCAAGACCTTCTGCTCAAGTCTCTCATATTGATTCTCATTGAGTGCATAAAATGCTGGTGCGATCTCAATATGATCTAAGGGTTCACCCACTGTACGCTGCTTCTCCAGGGTAAACTCTTTGATCTCCTCGATCTCTTCATCAAACAGCGAAATGCGAAAAGGATTTTTAGAGCTGGGGGTAAAGATATCGATGATGTCACCACGAAAAGAGATCTCCCCTTCGACCTGAACCATATCTACAAAGGTATAACCCCAAAAAAGCATCTGCTCTTTAAAGGCCTTAAGTGTGATTGTCTCTGCATATTCTAAAGTTGTTGTCTCTAGAAGTTCAGGCTTTGGCAGTGGAAAAAGGAGTGTTTTAAGTGGAGAGATGATCAGGGGCTGACACTGGGCCTCATAGTAGAGTCTCAAGGCGCTGAAAAGTTCCTGTATCTCCTCTTTAAAAGGGCGAAGGTCCTCTTCATAACGGGCTCTGAAGTCTGGAAAAACGATAACGTCACGTTTAAAGAACTTCGCCACATCGGCCAGTTCGTGACTCTCTTTTTCATCTTCACAGATAAGCAGTTGCAGATCATCAATTTTGTTATTTTTGAACTGTTCGTACAGATAGCTTTGGTACATGTTACTCTCTAATGCTCATGAAGTATTTTTGAGAGGAACAGTCCCCTCAAAAGCCTCATAAAATAATATGCGACATTGTATCCAAGCTTGGTTATGAGTTGATAATATTTCAACGATCTGTCATAACACTCAGGTTATTCTCATTGTCTTGTACACACTTTTGAGAACTCTCTTCTGGCAGGTAAGAAGTGATCAAACTCAGTAGTGGCGCCCATGGAATGTGTTTCTCTTTGGTAAAAATCTCTTCATAGTTGTTCATAGTCCACTTTATAAACCAGTATGGGTTCAATGCCTGCTGCATAAAGCGTATCTCATAGTGCAGATGGGGGCCGTTACTGCGTCCGGTATTACCCGTCAGACCAATAAGGTCTCCCTTTTGAACGACCTGAGCATGTTTGACCTTCACCTTACCAAGATGGGCGAAATAGGTCTTAAACCCGTAAGCATTGTCTATGATAATAAGCCGACCATAACCACTGCGACGATGATACCCTGCATACTCTACCACCCCATTGGCTGTTGCATAGACCTCCGTAAAGATCTTGGCACGCATATCACTGCCTTTGTGCTTTTCACGTTTGCCTGTAATGGGGTGTTTACGATATCCAAACTTGCTGGTAATGCCATGGTACTCTATGGGAGAGCCATTAGGAATGATCTCAAAGATAAGACGACGTTCTCGAGAAGTAAGACGTGCAACATCTACCCGTTTGCTTAATGGAGCGTTGTCATCCACATCCATACCGATAAGTTCTTCTATGCCTATCAGTCGCTCATCCAAGAGTTTAAGCTCATGTTCTCTGCTTTTAATCGTCTGGCCCATCAGAGAGTTTTGAGCTTCCAGCAGATCTTTTTTCGCCTCTATCGTCCCCAACTCTTTACTCAGCGACAAAACAACATAAGCGCTAAAAATCAGTAATATCACCACCGCAGCGATGGTATAAAAAGCAAAATGTTTGACACGTTTATGAAAAGAGAACTCTTTGACACCTTTAGCATCTTCTATGGTGATGTTTATCTTATGCTCCATACCATTGTCCTCTCTTCTCTTATATGTCCTCTAAATGTTTCAAAAAAGCCTCTGCTACACTAAAGGAACCAAAGACCAAGTATGATTGCTCTGCTTCTATTGTAGCAAATTTCTTCACAACTATCTCTTCTTGTTCTATCACTTTGATCAGAGCATCCTCTTGTTCGGCACGTACATCATCTACTGCGATCAACTCAATATGCTTAATAATAGGCTTTAATGTCTTAATGATCTGACGATAATCTTTGTCACGATAAGAGTTATAGATCAGGACATATTTTTGGTTTTTCAGGGTCTCAGCAATTGCTTTTGCTGCCAAGACATTGTGCCCTACATCTAAAAGGACATTAGGTCGCAGAGGTGTCAAACGTCCAAAAAGTGGCCGCTCGCATAATTCTGAGACATCGGCATCAAAGCCCAGAATATCTAATGCGCTCAGTGCAAGTAAGAGGTTCTCTTGCAGATAGGATGCTAACTTTTTTTCAGTGGCTATATGCTGAATCTCTTGACGAAGAGAAGCATCTAAGATCTCTTCGAGTTTGTACGTCTTACACCCGCAAGCTTCACCAATACTCTCAAAGATACACTCCACCTCTTTATGGTGTTGAAATCCTAAAATAGCCCGTTTATGCATAGAGCGAAACTTCGTTTCTGCGATCTCTTCGAGAGTATCTCCTAAAAATGATTGGTGATCGATATCTATAGGGGTAAAAAGTGAGACTGTTTTTTCAAAGACGTTGGTAGCGTCAAATTCACCGCCAAGACCCGCCTCCAAAACTACATAGTCACACCCTTCATAGACCAACATCGCTAAAAGTGTGGTGTACTCAAAATAACTAAGAGCATTTCGCTGTTCTGGTGTAAGAATTTTGTAGAGTTTTTGATGAACTGCCTCTAACTGTTCATCTTGGACATTTTCACCGTTAAGCCAGATACGTTCATTGAAGTTCATAATATGTGGTGAAGTATAGTGACCTACATTAAGGCCATTTTGTAAAAGGGCATGGGCTAAAAAACGCCCTGTAGTCCCTTTACCGTTGGTACCTACTACATGGATGACCTTAAGGGTGGAAAAATGACTTTTGATACTCTCAAAAATTTTTGGCATCCGCTCAAGGTCGATCTCATCATAGTAGAGGGGTTTGGCGTCTAAAAACGCAAAGAGAGAGCGACTCACCCTTCCCTAGACCCTTCAGCAGCGACTTGAGCTACAAAACTGTCCAGCGCTTTTGCTGCAGAGTTGGCAATGGCCTCAAATCGTTGTTGATCAGTGATAATAGCGTTGGGGTTAATGGTAAAGTCAAAGTTACCTTTGGCACGGTAGGACTTGGTAAAGTGATCTTTAGTCCGTTTTATCCCAAGATTAATGGTGGTACGGTAGGAGATAATATAACCATTACTGTCATATTGCAGTGGTGAGAAACCTACACTTTTAAGCTCGATCACCAAATGGGTCTTGGCCGCTTTAGAGTGACGTAGATTGGTTTGAAAACGGCGGATCACTGCTTGGTCGAGTGCATCTTTCAGCAGTACAGTATTTTCAGGATCGGTCATGGAGATGATGATCTCGGTAGAGACCGTCTCCCCTACCACCTTGCGCGCCTCTTTTGAACTGGGAAGATAACCACAACCCGAAAGTAGCGTTAAGAGAAAAGTGTTAAGCGTTAAGGTAAAGATAAAACTCTTATATACTTTGGCGCTGTAAAAGTTCATCTTATCCCTTGACCACGATGTTCACAAGTTTATTTGGAACTACGATCTCTTTGATTATCTCTTTGCCTTCTATCCATTTGGCAAGGGCCTCTTTGGCGGTAGCGATGATCTCCTCTTTTGGTGCTGATGGAGAGATCTCGATCTCTGCACGTCGTTTACCGTTTACTGCAACACCTAATGTCACCGTATCTACAGTGAAGACCTCCTCTTTCACCTCATTTTTTACCAAGTTGTTACGCTCAAAAAGTGTCGTTGAGACTTCCCATGCGACATGAGGAACGATTGGCTCCAAGATCGCTGCCAAGATCCAGTACCCTTCTGTCCAGACATCTTCATTTTTCTGTTCATTAAGAGCGTTCATCGCCTCCATCACACCTGCGATCATGGTGTTGAAGGTGTAGCGCTCTTCAAAGACTTCATTAGCACGTTGCAGTGCCTCATAGACTTTTTTGCGTGCCAACTTCTCCTCTTTACTCAGTGAAGCATGATCGATCTCTGGGAGTGTTGTGGTCGCTTTGGCATTGGCACTACGCTCAGAAAAACGCTTCAAGAAACGATACGCCCCTTCCACCGCACTGTCATTCCACTCCAACTCCTGTGTTGGTGGTGCAGCGAAGAGGATAAAGAGACGGGCAGTATCTGCACCATACTTCTCTATCAATGCATCAGGATCGACCGTGTTGCCCTTAGACTTACTCATTTTGGCACCATCTTTAAGTACCATCCCTTGCGTCAACAGTTTGTCAAATGGCTCTTCTATGTCAAGGTAACCAAGATCACGCATCACTTTAGTGAAGAAACGGCTGTAGAGCAGGTGTAAAATAGCATGTTCAATCCCACCAATATAGTGGTCTACATTCATCCAGTATTTCAACTCTTCTTTATCAAAGGCCTTCTCTTGCTGGATCTTTGGACTGGCGGTGTAACGTAAAAAGTACCATGAGGACTGTACAAAAGTGTCCATAGTGTCTGTTTCACGCACAGCATCTTTACCACATTGAGGACATTTACAATGTTTCCATGTGGCATGGTGTTCCAGTGGATTACCCTCACCTGTGATCTCCGCATCATCTGGCAGAGTAACAGGAAGGTTCTCTTTTTTCTCCGTAACCAGACCACAATCTTCACAGTGTATAAACGGTATCGGTGCACCCCAATAGCGTTGACGACTGATACCCCAGTCTTTTAAGCGGTAGTTGGTCACTTTCTTACCCAGTTTTTCTGCTTCAAAGTGCTCAATGATCGCAGCACGTGCCTCTACTGAATTCATCTCACTGAAAACACCTGAGTTAAACAACATACCCGCATCGGTCATGGCACGACCTTCGACGATCCCCTCGTTCTCAGAAGCGATTACCGGTGTGATCTCAAGGTCATATTTGGTGGCGAACTCATAGTCTCTCTCATCATGTGCAGGAACTGCCATAACAGCACCCGAACCATAGTCCATCAAAACAAAGTTGGCCACCCATACAGGAATCTCTTTTTTAGTCAGTGGATGAATCACATTGATACCAAGTGGCGCACCATGTTTGTTTTTCTGACGATCAATAGAGCTTGCGTTTTTCATCGCCTCGATCTCTGCAGCAACACGCACATCTAAGATGTTATTTTCGATCATGTAGGTGACCAGTTCATGTTCTGGAGCCAAAGCGGTGTAAGTCACACCGTAAATAGTATCTGGGCGGGTAGTATAGACTTCAAAACCTGTAAAATTTCCACGTAATATTTTTTGAGAGTGCTCATCTAATTCCAGCGTAAACTCTAAACCGTTAGAACGACCGATCCAGTTTTCTTGCATGGTCAGAACCTGCTTAGGCCACCCTTTTTCCAAAAGCTTAAGGTCGTCGATCAGCTCATCTGAGTAGTCAGAGATCTTAAGATAGTACTGGTTCATCTCTTTTTTAACGATCGGTGTATCACAACGCCAACAACAGCCATCGACCACCTGTTCGTTGGCTAAAACCGTTAGGTCATTCGGACACCAGTTCAATGCCGCTTTTTTACGATAAAGCAGCCCTTTTTCAAACATATCTATAATAAAGGCCTGTTCAAACTTGGTGTAAAGCGGATCAGAGGTAGCGAACTCACGCTCTTTGGAAAAAGAGAGTCCTAAGGAGGAGAGCTCTTTTCGCATATAGTCGATGTTCTCATAGGTCCATTTTTTAGGGTGGGCACCATGTTTGATCGCAGCATTCTCTGCCGGCATACCAAAACTGTCCCAACCAATAGGGTGAAGGACATTCATACCCTGCTGACGATAATAACGGGCAAAAGAGTCACCAATAGTGTAGTTACGTACGTGACCCATATGAAGACGTCCACTCGGGAAAGGAAACATACTTAAGATATATTTTTTCTCTTTTTCAAAACTGTCATCTGGTTCAAAACTACGGTTTTCATCCCAATACGCTTGCCACTTTTTTTCGATCTCTGATGGATTATATGTCATAAAAAAACCTTATTGTTATAAATTAAATGTTGAATTTTGAATGTTAAATTGAGAAGGTAGTACGCAGAAGATAACTCAAAATTTAGAATTCAAAATTCAAAATTGAACCAGCAAAAGCTGGTTTCTAATACTCATCTCGCGTTCGGGCACTCTCTACAAGAACCAACGCCATAGAGAAGAGGTTGGCTAAAAGTGCACCTATCGCCAGTGCGATAGCCCACTCCATATTGCCTATAAGCTCTAAGTAGATAAAAGCCGGAATCAGGTGCAGGTCTGCCACCAATGAACTTGCAAGAAGTTCTGCGGCCAAAAGGTTACGAACACCCAACTTTAAGATGGTAGAGACAAGGTTCAGACTTGCAGCTACAAAGAGTGCTGTTGATGTATGCTCGTACAAAAAACCCGCCGTTGATGTCAGTGACATCAAGGTAAAAAATACGTAGACTACTTTTCCCCAATCCATATGAATCCTTTTATCATTTAAGCAGTAACTATTATAATTAATCTTTGCAGATTACAAAGTTAAATGCTTTATCAGTGTTGCCAAGGGCATCACTCTCTTCACTTATAACGATCTAGATCGTTCCCTGCTCAAATTGTGCTCGCATCTTCTCTTTTTCAGCTTCACGTTTCGCTTTATCAGCCAACTTTCCGTGGTAGTTTTTAATGTCAAACCCTAACCACAGAAGTATTGGTGATGCTACAAAGATCGATGAATAAGTACCTACAACTACACCTACCAAAAGAGTGAAACTAAAGGAGTGAATGATCTCTCCACCAAACATAAAGAGTGTCAAGACCACAAAGAATGTGGTCAGTGAGGTCAATGTTGTACGAGAGAGGGTCTTTGTGACAGACTCATCGATAACATCACTGAGGTTAGAGCTTTTTGTGTCTGAGATACCCTCACGAATACGGTCAAATACAATAATCGTATCGTTAAGTGAATATCCCAAGATCGTAAGCAGCGCTGCAAGGACATCAAGGTTTACGTCGATCTGCGTTAATGCCAAGGCACCCATCGCGATAGAGACGTCATGCACCAAGGCGATGATCGAAGCGACAGCGAAACGCCACTCAAAACGAAAGGCGACATAGATCAAGATACCAAGCATCGCAAGAAGCAGTGACATCGCACCCTTCTCTCTTAACTCATTACCTACCTTAGGTCCAACAATATCAACACGACGGATCTTAAAATCACCCGTACCCTTAAGTGCTGCACGTGTCACATCACCTACATCTTTAGAGATATCTTTTGAACTTGTCTTCAGACGGATGATCACCTCATCGGGAGAACCGAACTCAGTGATCGAAGCACCTTTAAACATCTCGTTAGAGGCCAGTTGCTTACGCATCTCATCAATAGGTGCCGCTTTAGTGTACTGAACCTGAACGATCGTTCCACCGGCAAAGTCAACACCAAAGTTTAGTCCCTTAGTCAAAAGTAGACCATAAGAGCTCAAGACAAGAACAATAGAGATGATCATCGCGATCTTCGACTTGCCCATAAAACCAATGGTCTTAGTCTGTTTAAAAAACTCCATTATCCTAACCTCTTTTTACTAATACCAAACCAGAAGCTTGGATCTTTACTTTTGTTGATCTTACTCTCTAATGCCGTATAGATACCATGCGTTCCCAGGATCGCAGTCAACATCGAAGCCAAGATACCGATACTGATCGTGATCGCAAAACCTTTGATCGCACCTGTACCATACGCATAAAGGACTACTGCCGCGATCAAAGTCGTGATATTTGCATCCAAAATAGCGCGCATTGCATTAGCATAACCCTCTTCTATCGCTTTATGCAGGGATTTTCCTTCATACAGCAACTCACGAATACGCTCTGAGATAATGACGTTAGCATCAACAGCCATAC
>WGDB01000090.1 GCA_015493495.1 Helicobacteraceae bacterium
ACACTGTAATAGAAGGGAAACTTGGTGACATTGAGGTTAGGATGTAATTCATTGTAGGGGTTGATGGGTGGATAGCTAAAGGCATAGACCTTGTCAATGTTGATCCATACATTGGTGACAAGGGTTCCTTTGGTCTCTACAATAGTCTGTGCGATAGGCTGCAAAGGTAAAAGGGAATTTAATATCGTGTAGTCATAGTGGGTAAGTGACTGTAGGTTAGTGGTGTAGACAGAGGTTCTCTTTGGTGCTTTGAATGTCTTAAACCCCTCTTTTGAGACGTGGGGAGGTGCGTACTGAAAAAAGCCATGATAGTTTTGGAAGTTCTCTGCATTGTCTTGACGCTGGTTTCGCATAAGTAAAAAGGACTCTGTGGTCTCTGTGAGTTGGTTCAAGGCATTTTGGGCCTGGGTAAAGTGCTGGTTCAAACGCATGGCAGTTTGATGGGCGATCTCTACAAAAGCTTTATCGGTGATACCCTCTAAAGCCTCTTTGTTCTGCTTGGACTGGTAGGCATTGAGTAAAAATAGGGTGATGACAAGAGAGAACTCTATTAACAATATAGGAAGCAGCGCTTGTACAAAAAAGTGTCGAAATATCAAGGTGTTGATAGACTTCATCTTAGCAGATCCATAATTGTTGGTTTAACGTACCTCAAAAAAGTGTTTATTTTGAGGTACAGGTTGAGTATATCTAAAAGTGACCGTTAAATAGTATAGTCTGATTCTGAGAGGGTGCGTGCATCCACAACGCGATTACGTCCATTTTCTTTAGCTTTGTAAAGGGCTTTGTCTGCAGAGAGTAGGAGGGTACGCTTGTCTTGTGTACCATCAAAACTTTCTACTCCAAAACTACAGGTGATAGAAGGAGAACCCTCAAAGGTACTCTCTTCAATAATCTTTTGGAGTTTACTGGCGATCTTGAGACTCTGCTCATGTGAGGCATACGGCAAGATGACCACAAACTCCTCTCCGCCAAAGCGTGCCAAGGTATCTCCCTTGCGTAACTGCTCTTTCAACAGTTCCACCAAGTTGATGAGTACATCATCGCCGACGATATGGCCATAGGTGTCATTTACCTCTTTAAAGTGGTCGATATCCAAGATAATAAAGCCAAATGGCTCTTTCTCTACCAACATAAGATGTTCAAGACGTTCTTCCATATAAGAGCGGTTATAGGCAGTGGTGAGACAGTCTTTGATGACACGCTGTTCAAGTGTCTGTTTAGAGCGTTTGAGCTCGGCGGTATAGGCCATAGCTTTTGTGATGTCCTGAACGACCATGTAGTACTGTTTTAGATCAGGAAGATAGCCCATAGTGAGGTCGATATCGCGTTTTTCACCGTTACGTGTATTGCAGCGCAGGTGCATCTTGTCAATGGTCTCGCCATTTTTACTGCTCTCCAGGAGTAGTTGGGCAGACTCTTCATCTTTGACCAACAGACCTAAACCCAGATGTTTGGTATAGTCTTCATTGTACTCAAATATCTCTATGAGTGCACGGTTGATGTAGGTGGTGTTGCCATTCTCATCCAAAAGGGCTATACCGTTAATAGCGATGTCGAATGTGACCTTAAACTGTTCGCTGAGGTGCTCTAATGCCATCTGTGTCTCACTAAGGTGCTCTTGAACACTGATAAGTTCCTCTTTAATGGCCTCGTTTTTAGTGATATCAACGAGGGTCAGAATGTACCCAGAGAGTGGTTCAGGCAGGAGTGTGATGGTGTAGTTGACCTCCAAAGCGGTACCGTTAAAACGTATGAGTGTGCTTTTAAAAGTGTAACGGGCATCTTCTTTAAGTGCTTGGTGGATCTGGTGACGTACCTGTAAGGCATTTTCATCAGGCAGCAGCTTCTCATACCATTTACGTTTGATAAGCTGTTTTTTTGTATAGCCAACAAGGGTCAAGGCACTCTCGTTAACATCTAAGATCTGACCCTTTGGACTTAAAAAGAGAGAAGGAACATCGCTATAGTTGTAGAGGATGCTATATTTGAGACGTTCTTGATGCAATCTTTTGGTGTAGATAAAAAGGGAGAAGATCAGGATGAGAAAGAGAACAAAGAGCGTTCCTCCCATCATAAAGCTGGCATAGTTACCAGCAAAGAGCAGGGAAGAAGCAGTGATAAGTAAAAAAAGTGTTTTCAACTGCTTCTCTTCTGTTTTTTAAAGTATGACCGCTTCGCGCTGGCCTTTAGTGATAAGACCGATCTCATAAGCATCAGAGCCATCAAGAATGACCTGTGCATCTTCAGGACGTACTACAAGTACCATACCTACACCCATGTTAAAGGCTCTGAACATCTCTTCACGAGCAACATGTTCACTCATAAGTTCAAAGATCGGTAGGACTTGGATCTTTGCATCTTGGATCTCAGCACGAAGGCCTTCAGGAAGAACACGTGGCAAGTTCTCAACCAAACCACCGCCGGTGATGTGTGCCATCGCCTGGATCTGCTGTTTGAATTTTTTGTAAGTCTTTACATAGATCTTGGTTGGGGCAAGAAGAGACTCGATGAGTGGCTTACCATTAAAGTCTTTGGTGAAGTCCAGCGCCATCTTTTCAAAGAGAACCTTACGTGCCAAAGAGAAGCCATTGGAGTGAAGACCTGAACTTGGAAGGGCAAGTAAGATATCTCCCTCACGAACATTACTGACTGTGTCCAGTTCTGACTTCTCCGCTACACCCACTGCAAAACCGGCAAGATCAAAGTCATCTTCAGCATACATACCTGGCATCTCAGCCGTCTCACCACCAATTAAGGCACACTCAGACTGCTTACAGCCCTCCGCGATACCACTCACAACGGCAGTTGCGACTTCAACCTCCAGCTTACCTGTTGCATAGTAGTCCAGGAAAAATGATGGTGTTCCGTTATTACAGATAAGGTCATTCACACACATCGCAACAAGGTCAATGCCTACAGTGTTATAGATACCAGAGTCAATAGCAAGTTTCAGTTTGGTACCCACACCATCCGTTGCGGCCAACATAACAGGCTCTTTGTAACCGGTAGGAAGTTCAAAAGCACCGGCAAAAGAGCCAATACCACCAAGAACACCTGGAATACGTGTTGATTTTACTAAAGGTTTGATGTTCTCGACAAAACTGTTTCCTGCGTCAATATCGACACCTGCGTCTTTGTAGCTGATCTGGCTCATTGTGGCTCCGGATAATTATATAGTGACGTGATTATAACAAAGATGTGGTGTGTTATGGATAAAATTCCATACAGCTTTCTGAAAAGAAATGGTGTAGTGAAGTTTGAGAGGTGTCCTTAATATTAAGATGTTAAAATCCCATCATTATAAAAGTACCGGTATCTACCGGTGTTAAGGAAATAACACATATGAGAGATTACATCTATCCAGAGATGATGGTACACGTACCACTATGTACTGTCAAAAAACCACAAAATGTTTTGATCGTGAGTGACAATGCTGCTACACTTGAGGCAGAAGTCGCACGCCATGATGCTATAGCATCACAAACGGTAGCCGCAACAGATGTTACGGCAGCACTTCGTGAAGCAGCAGATGCTTCTGTTGAAGTAGTGATCATAGACACATTAACAGACGACGCTGCAGCACTGGCACATGTTAACCGTGTTTTAAATGAAGAGGGTCTTGTGGTCATGAAACATCCAAGTCTTGAGGATGAAGCAGCGAACAAGCAACTGATGCAAATTCTTGGAAACTACTTCAAGATCATCATGCCTTTTAATATAGGTAACGGAGAGACGGCACTGCTGGCTTCGAAGTCTTACCACCCAACTGCAGACATCATCTTGCACCGTACTGACATGTTAGATGGGCAAAAATACTACAATTGTGACATTCATCCTGCTGCTTTTGCTACCGGTAATGATATCCGTAAAGCATACTTAGGTACAATCAGAAACTAATTAATTGGCAGTTTCTGCCTACAAAGAGAGTTTCATGGCATTTGAGTACGCGATCGCATTAACTGGAGGGATAGCTACGGGTAAAAGTACCGTTGCTTCACTTTTAGGCCTGAGTGGTCTACGTATTATCGATGCAGACAAGATCTCGCATACGCTGCTCGAAGCTAACATCGAGTGGGTGCGTTCACATTTTGGTGAAGCGTACATTACACCACGAGGCAAGGTCGATCGTCCTGCATTGGGTAAACTGGTCTTTGCAGATGCTGAGAAAAAAGCAGAACTTGAAGCCTTTCTTCACCCTCTTATCCGTGCTGAGATTGAACAACAATCTATCAGGCAAGACACTTTCAAGTACCCTTACCTTATCGATATTCCTCTTTTTTTTGAGGGCAATGCTTACAACATAAAAGATTCAGTTGTGGTATATACTCCTGCGGATGTACAACTTGAGCGTTTTATGAAACGTAATGGTTTTAGTGAAGAGGAGTCTTTACGTCGCATCACTTCGCAGATGCCTATCGATGAAAAAAAAGCGAAAGCGACTTGGGTCATCGATAATTCTCAAAACCTCAAACATCTTCAAAAAGAGTGTTATGCTTTTGTAGATGTCATTAAAGCAAAATATCCCGCACCTAAAAAATAGTCATTAGTTTTATCTTTTAGCTCGGCTTTGTAAACAAAACTCTATACTTACATTAATAAAACAAGGAACCTGCAATGATGTTAGCCAAATACTCTGCCAATGGCAATGATTTTGTCCTCTTTCATGCCTTTGAAAAAATAGATCGTTCAGTACTTGCGATAGAACTGTGTAACCGTCAGTCCGGTGTGGGCGCAGATGGTCTTATTGTGCTGGTACCTCACGAGACTCTAGACTTTGAGTGGGAGTTTTACAATGCGGATGGCTCTACGGCTGAGATGTGTGGAAATGGTTCTCGTGCCTGTGCCCACTACGCAGTACGTTTTGGACTGGCACCTACTACGATGACTTTTTTGACGGAAGCGGGCGCGATTAAGGCTCAGGTAGATGGTGAGATGGTGCAGAGTGATTTGACCCCACCAGTGATCAAAGAACAATCCATAGAACATAATGGTAAAAGTTACTGGATGATCGACACTGGTGTGCCGCACTTGGTCACCTTCGATGCTGACATAGAGCACTTTGATATATTAGAAGCACGAGAACTGCGTCATCTATATAATACCAATGTTAACATCGCTAAAGTACTAGAGGATGGTTCTTTACGAGTGCGTACTTATGAACGTGGTGTCGAAGATGAGACGTTGGCCTGTGGTACGGGTATGGCGGCCTGTTTTTACAGAGCAAATCAAGAAGGATGGATTGGTAATAGTGCTGAAGTCTATCCGACCAGTGGAGATACACTCTATCTTGGCTTGGTTGAGGGAACCATCATATTCAAGGGTGAGGTAACACCTACTTTTACAACCAACTGGGAGTAGAAGTTACAGTGCAATGAAATTTGCACCACAAGGTATCTACGAATATGCTATTGATATAACCTAAGGCCTAAAAATCGTTTCTCTTTCCTTTTTAATTGAGATCATCTAAAACTTTTCAACATCAATAAATTTCCCGTTATGCTTTTTCCTTGAACATTTTTTTAAGACTTAGATTCAGAAGTAAAAGTTATATCAAGGTGATTAGGAGTAATCTAAATAGGGATAAAGATATAGAACCTTTTTAATATAAAATATTTTTTCCCACTATCTCCCCACTATTTTCTTTTATAGTATGGGTATAAAGCAAGATGAATCTTGCAAAGGAGCTAATATAAAAACTTTAATTATGATATTTATACTACTATTTTCTCTGAGAGCAGGGGAAAATTCAGCCGCTTATGACATCTCTATGAAGATGTTAGGCGAGATCGGAAGGTCCTCTTTAGTAATCGACCAAAACGGTAAGATATATACGATCAAGATGCACCTGCAAATGGACAAGTCACTCTCCGATGTAGAGCACAGTTACGAGAGTTATGGAACGATTGTAGATGGTCTCTACCGACCTGAACGCTTTGTAAAGTATATTCGTGAAGGCGAGAGAGAAGAGACAAACTTTTATCTTTTTGATTATGAAAAGCATCAGATCGAAAAATATACAACGATCAAAGAGAGTACAGGTATGCTGGCCGGACTTTTCTCCTCTGATGAGAAGGTGACGACTGAGTCGTTTGAACTCATTAGGGATTTCACTGAAAACGATACGATGACTACTTTTTTAAATGCAGAACGTTTGCTGGATGGTCGTAAAGAGATGCGTGTGACGAGTGTAGGCTTTAGAAAAGATGAACGTAATATTTCATTACACAGGTTTCAAGATGAGTATCGCGTTAAAGTGATAGATAAAGATGAAAATGATGACTACTCCATCATGGTAGCCGTCTCGCCAGATGGTTTGGTACGTGAGATCATGATTCAAGAGTATACAATGCTTGGTACAATTAGTGTAGCACGAAAATAAACACTTATGAATTACTCTGGATTTTCTTATAATAGATAAGACTGTGTTATACTAAAATTTAAGTACAAGTGTTTTCTAACAGATAGGTGTGGATGAGATATTTATTAATCGTTTTTTTAACTGTGATCTCTCTTCATGCCTTAGTGATGGAAGAGAACTATGATGATGCCCTTAGAAAAGCGAAGGTGCAAGAACGACCCTTAATGGCATATCTGTATATGCGTAACTGTCGTACCTGTGCTTACATGGACACAGAGGTCTTTTCTGACCCAGAAGTCCGTGAGTATCTTGAACAACATTATGTTGTGTTACATCTTTATACAAATGACCGTACGCTACCTGAAGACCTTAAGGTCGAAATGTCTCCTGTTTTTCACTTTATTGACTCTCATAATGGCGAGATGATAGAATCTATTATGGGTGGACGTGATGCCAAGCGTTTTTTAGAACTGCTCAAAAGAAGTTATAAAGACTATATAGATGGAAAATAGAGCGATATACAAGTGCATTGAGGTAGGGTTAAATTACTGTGTTTAGCTTTCTATGCAGTATCGTAACGATGGCCAATAAACAAGCTGTTTTAGCTGTGATAATAACCCTCTTAACATTACGCTAATGCTTTACTACTATAATAGTGACATATAGTGATTTTGAGAGTGAGACAACGGTGAAGTACTTTTTACTAGTATTATTGATAGTGGGAAGTCTTTTTACTATAACCCCTTCTCTGGCTGCTGAGAACATAGAGCAAAATAGCAGCAGTGTCGTAAACCAAGACAGTATGGATACTGTAAGTGAAGATGACACTTTTGATGAATTCGAAGAAGATGAATTTGGAGATGACGCGTTTGGAGATGAGTTCTCTGGTGAAAAAGAGAAGGAGATCTTTGATCCTTTAAGTGGCTATAACCGGGTGATGACCAGTTTTAATGATGGACTGTATGTCTATGTATTAGATCCCGTTTTGTTAAAAGGTTATAACTACATACCCGAACCAGTACGTGTCTCGGTAAATAACTTTTTTGATAATCTCAATTATCCAGTGAGTGTGGTGAACAATATCTTGCAGTTGAAGTTTAAAAACACAGGAACAGAATCTCTGCGTTTTGTGATCAACTCTACAGTAGGAATCTTAGGTCTTTTTGATCCGGCACAGAGCTGGTTTGGCTTAGAAGAGCATCAAGAGGATTTTGGACAGACTTTGGGATATTATGGTGTAGGCGGTGGATTTCACATTGTCTTGCCATTTTTTGGACCCACCAATCTACGTGATCTTGCAGGTGATTTTATCGATTTTTATGTCAATCCTATCTATTATGTTGATGTACGAAGGTATAATATCGTTCGCAATACCTATCAAGGGTGGGGTCTGATCACCTATAAAGAGTTTAATAAGATGTCACTCTATACAAAAGAGTATGATAATGTCCGTCAAGACGCTTTGGATCTCTATCCATTCTTACGTGATCTTTACGAACAGAGTAGACAAAAAAAGATTGAGGAGTAAGTGTGCAACACCATTTTTTAAAGATATTTTTTACCATAGTGACTTTTTTGACGTTAAGTACTGTTTTGCAGGCAGATGAGTTGCGTGAGATCAAGCAGATGATGAAGCAGAATATTAGTGAGGTGACCACACTCATCCAAGATAAAAGTGTGGCTAAAGAGGCAAGAGACAGAGAGATAGAGACGATCATCAGCCCACTGTTTGACTTTGGTCTGATGGGACGTTTGAGTTTGGGTAAGCAAACTTGGAAAAAGATCTCAAAAGAGGAGCGAAAAGCATTTACCGAGCTTTTCAAAAAACGTGTAAGACAGTCATATATGAGCAAACTTGACCTTTATACAGATGAAGTAGTGGTGATCGATGATCCAATCAAGGTGAAAAATCGTGTTCATCTCCCGACACACCTCATGCGTAAAAATGAGAAACGCGATGTGCTTTATAAGTTTTACAAGTCTAAAAAAAGTGGTTGGATGATCTACGATGTCGATATTCTGGGTGTGAGTATTATTCAGACTTACCGTACACAGTTTTCAGGGATTTTGAAAAAAGAGAGTTTTGCTGCTTTGCTTGAGAAGCTTAAAAGTAATGAAAACTCATGAGAAACTACATTTAAATGATTGAAAGCTTTTACAGCAATTATGTCTTACGGTATCCTAAAAGCGTTTTACTCGTTCTCTTTTTACTGGTGGCATTTTTAGGTTCACAAGCCTTTAAGATGGAGGTTGATGCTTCTGCAGAGACCCTTCTTCTTGAAAATGATAAAGACCTTGAGTTCTCTCGTATGATCAGTGAACGTTATCATACGCCTGATATTTTAGTCATCGCCTATACTCCTGAAGCTTCATTGATAGAGGCTGATGTCTTAAAAGATATCGGTGTGCTCAGTGATGAACTGACGGCACTTCCTATGGTCGACTCTGTTACTTCTATTTTAAATGTTCCTTTGATGCAGAGTCCTAAAAAGCCACTTAAAGAGATGTTAGAACAGATCCCTACTCTTAGCTCTAAAGATGTCAACAAGACAATGGCGAAGTATGAACTGCTCGAAAGTCCGATCTATAAAAATAACTTGGTAAGTGAAGATTTTAAGACAACGGCTTTGATGATTAATCTTAAATCAGACAAGACCTTTCGTAAACTGAGACTGCAACGTGATGCACTGCGTCTTAAAGACAGAGAAGGATCACTAAGTGAAGAAGAGCAAAAGAGCTACAAAAGAGTGTTACAGACCTTTAAACTTCACAGAGACATGTTGCGCCTATCTGACCATCAAAACATCGAGAATATTCGTGAGGTGATGGAACATCACCGTGATCATGCCAAACTCTTTTTGGGTGGGGTCAGCATGATCTCAGATGATATGGTCAGTTTTGTAAAAGAGGACCTGAAAGTCTATGGCTCTATTGTGCTCTTTTTACTGATCGTGGTCTTATGGGTCATTTTTGGAACACTACACTGGGTGTTGATCCCGGTACTGATCTTGACAGTCTCTATTATCTCTACGGTAGGCGTTTTGGGGATGTTTGGATGGGAAGTAACTGTGATCTCCTCTAACTTTGTTTCGTTGCAGCTTATAATCACGCTCTCTATCATCATCCACCTCATTGTGAGATACAGAGAACTTTTAGCTACCAAACCTAAGGCCTCTCAAAAGCAGTTGGTTCTTGAAACGGTCACCTCTATGTCAAAACCAACTTTCTTTGCTGTTTTGACGACCATAGCCGGTTTTACTTCTTTGGTCTTTTCAGACATCTTACCGGTGATCAATTTAGGCCTGATGATGAGTATGGGTATTACTATCTCGCTGTTTTTGACCTATCTTATTTTTCCTGCTATTGTGGTCTTACTGCCTAAGTTGGTACTTCGTGAACCTAAAAGGCAGACCTATTCACCTACTAAAGTGTTTGCGACTATTACTGAGCGCTATGGAAATATTTTTCTTTTTGTAACGATCCTTGTTGTTCTGTTTAGCTTGGTCGGCGCTTCAAAATTGATGGTGGAGAACAGCTTTATAAACTACTTTAAAAGTTCTACTGAGATCTATCAGGGGATGGCGATCATAGATAAAAAACTTGGTGGTACAACACCTCTTGATGTCATTATAGATTTTCCACAGCCAAAAGAAGTGCCTATCTCTGAAGCAGTAGAAGAAGATGACGAATTTTCTGACTTTGATGATTTTGAAGAAGAGTTGGCGGCTTCTGAAAATGAGGCACAGTACTGGTTCACCTCAGAGCGTATGCATAAGGTCAAGCAGGTTCACGATTATTTAGAGAGTCTGCCTGAAGTGGGTAAGGTGATCTCTTTGGGCACCATGTTAGAATTGGGGCGCTCCTTAAATGATGAGAAGTGTCTCGACAGTTTTCAGCTGGCCCTACTTTACAATGAGCTGCCAAGTGAGTTTAGAGAGATCATCTTAGACCCTTATATCAGCATAGAGAACAATCAAACACGCTTCTCTCTACGTATTGTAGATTCGAACGAAGCACTGAGAAGGGGTGCTTTACTGGAGAAGATTCAGAAAGACCTAATAGGAAAATTAGGGCTTGCACCTGAGAATGTTCATCTCTCCAATGTCATGGTCCTTTACAATAATATGTTACAGAGCCTTTTCAGCTCACAGATCTTGACCTTGGGGCTTATGGTGCTACTGCTTAGCGTGATGTTCTATATGCTGTTCAGATCGCTCTGCGTGGCGATTATTGCGATGATCACCAACCTGATGCCCATCAGTGTACTTTTTGGTTTTATGGGTTGGGCGGGCATCCCTCTTGACATGATGACTATTACTATTGCTGCCATTAGTGTGGGTATCGCCGTGGACAACACCATACACTACCTTTATCGCTACAAAAAAGAGTTTGCCATAGACCACGACTATATTCAAGCGATGCACCGCTCTCATGAGAGTATCGGTTATGCTATGGTCTATACTTCTGCAGCTATTATGTTAGGCTTCTTGGTCTTAGTCCTTTCTGCTTTTGTCCCCACCATATATTTTGGCCTGTTGACGGTGTTGACCATGCTTATGGCGACGATTGCAGACCTCTTACTGCTGCCAAAACTGATCTTGCTTGTAAAACCTTTTAAGGTAGATAAGAACTCTTAGAGGGACACAACCCTCTAAAGTATTGTAATAATCGCCAGTTTTAAAAACAGGTCAAAATAGACTGAGCTATTGCCCTTGAAGAGCTTCTTTAGTAAGATGCGTCGCTAATGGGGCGGCTAGGTTTAAGTAGAAATCACATCTGTTTTTAAAATTGGCGATTTGTGTATGAAAAAAGAGCTTTGAAGGTTTAAGTTGAATAATGGTGCTTCGTACTGGATTCGAACCAGTGACTTTTACCTTGTCGAGGTAACACTCTACCAACTGAGTTAACGAAGCATTGGTGTTGGAGATGGGAATCATACACCAGGCTTACTTAAAATGATTTTAGAAAGCCTAATAAAAGTTATTTTATAGCATCAATATCTTTCTCTTCTTTACAAAACTGCGGTTTAAAGTTTAAAAAGAGTATCCATACAACAGCTAAGTCTATCATCATGTCGGCAAAATTAAAGATCGCAAAGTTAAACCCACAGTGCCAATAGATGTAGTCTACAACACCACCATGGTTGAAACGGTCATAGACATTGGAGAGACCTGCTCCAACCAAAATACCGGCAGGGATCATATAGCAGAGCTTTTTGAGGTTAATGATGTAGGCTAAGACACCGGTGATCATAATGAGTTGCAGCCATTTGAGGTTCTCTTGCAAAAAAGAGAGCATTGAGAAGGCTACACCGTAGTTAAAGATCAGACGCATGTTGATACAGCTAGTCTCATACACATCAAAAGCTCTATGATAAAGTGCATCTTGCGGCAGTCCAGAGATCTCCATAGCTTTTAAGATAAAGTACTCTTTTATACCCTGGTCAACGATAAAAATACCGATAAGCGAGAGGGTTAAGACCAGAAGTGCCTTAACCA
>WGDB01000091.1 GCA_015493495.1 Helicobacteraceae bacterium
ACACTATGTGGGACTTAAGTGGTGGTAGGTTTAGAATGCCTCACGTACCTCTTTTCTCATGGGAAGAGTTGGGCAAAATGGATCCATCAGTACTTCGTACCCTACGTCACCTCTACTTTGCCAAGTATGAGCCATCTGCAGATGGTGCTTATTGGTTGGCTGACAAGGGCAACTTTGACATGGAGTTGACTGATGAGTCTGTAGAGAGTGATATCCCTGACTCTATCGAACCATTGGCAGAAGATAAACTTCCTGCAGAGGTGAAAGAAGCCTTTGACAACAGCAGCGCACACGCTAGTGAGCAGTCTGGTGAGAAGATCAAGTTCAAAGAGGTCACTATGACACAACTTATGTCTCTTTACTCTATGGAAGAAGAGACGGCAGTTGAGATCAAAAAATTGATCGACGAAGATGAAGTTGAGAGCCTTGATGATCTTGAAGCAAAAGAGATCATCACTCCAGAACAAAAAAGTATCTGGTCTAAGATTTTTGATATGATCACTGGGAAGTAACTGTTCTGTCATTCCTGCGAAGGCAGGAATCTACGAGTCTGAGTCCCATTACTATTCAAGAAACAATAACTGTTTGATTCCTGCCTTCGCAGGAATGACGGTGACTCAGCTCAATTATCCCAAAAAATTAAAAGTTCTGAACAATATCATTGTTTAAAACTTTTAATTTACCTATTTTCAAGGAACTCCATTGCGTCAACAATATATCTCTTATCAAGAATGTGTCGATTTTTTTCGTGAGGCTGAAAAGTCTCATCCCCATATCTTTAAAGTAACTACTATCGGTAAAACCTGGGAAGAGCGTGACATGATCGTGGTCACCATCTCTAAAGACATGGAAAATGCGGACACCCATCCTGCGCTTTTCTACACCGGAAGTATCCATGCTCGTGAGTGGGTAGGTATTGAACTGGCGGTAGGTTATGGTCGTCACATCTTAGAGCACATCGACTTTGATCCACAGCTTAACATGATGTTGGAGCGTTCAACTTTTTATGTGGTGCCTTGTGCGAATCCAGATGGTTTTGAATACTCTCGTAACCACTTCTCTTTCTGGCGCAAGAACCGCCGTCAAAATGCCGATGGTACTTTTGGTGTTGACTTGAACCGTAATTTCTCCATAGGGTATGCACCGAGTAAAAACACAGGCTCCAATGTCTACTCCGGGCCTCAGCCTTTTTCAGAGCCAGAGACTGCCGCACTCAGAGACTTTGTAGTTACTCATCCAAATATTTCAATCGCCTTAGACTATCACTCACAAGGTAATGTCTTTTTCCCTGCTCATAACTTCATTCATGAAGATGCACTGGATGCGACTGACTTAAATACTTTGTCGGCTAACATGGCAGAAGAGATCAGAAAGGTATCTGGTCGTGAGTACGGTGTCCATATGGGCAAGCCACCAACCCATCTTATCTCAGGCAGTGGTCGTGAGTTTTACTACTCTCAAGGTGCTTTGGCCTTAACAGTTGAAGTGGGCTCTCGTAACATCTCTGACTATCAAGAAAACATGCTAGAGCACATCAATGAAAACATCGCGGGACTGACCTACGCACTTTCCGAGGTTCCAAACTATGCCAAAGAGAAACGTCTTCCGCGTGTTGAGAACTTTGTTGTTGCTTCTGTTGGCAGCCGTGAAGTGACACTTACCTGGGACTATGCTGATGAAGAGACGGTCTATTTTGAGATCTATCGTACATTAAAAGTCAAAGGTTTTACCCAGTCTTCCAACCGTGTTGGAACTACGATGCTGCACACTTTTGTGGACCGTCAGCTCGACAGTGCCAAAAACTATTACTATTTTATTCGTGCTGTCTGTAAAAAACGTTATATCAAGTCACCTTTTGCTCCAGTGATCGGTGCACGTACAAACCCTGACAAGACGATGTTCTCGAAGATACTGTTTCCACTTAAAAATGAGATCGGTTATGTGGGCGAGAAGACAACAAAGAACAAGGAACATTTTGGAGAAAATTCTCTGTTTGTGGGTGTCTCTGAGAACAAGGGTGTCTGTTATGGTATGACTGGCTTCTCTTTAGAGAATATCCCTGAAAATGCGGTGATCAAGACGGCGCGTATCTCTTACTATCCGATGAACCGTGTGAGTGTTCAGGTAGAGAAGTTTGGTGAGTGGCGTGTTGGGATCGTGGATGAACGTACTATAGAGAACATCAGCAGTTTTGAAGATGTCAAAAATGCGAAGGTTCTTGGTTATGTTGGTATGGCTACCAAGTCCTCTCAACTCTCTCAGGGTATCTGGAGAACTTACCATTTCAACAAGCAAGAACGTATCATCATACAAGAAGCTTTGAAGCGCCGTACGGTCTCTTTTAGAATGGAGGGGCCTACGACACTGCCGTTGAGCCGTGGTTCACAGCTGATGCAGTGGGACATAGGTTATGGACCATACAGCGGAGGACTGACCTTTCGTCCAAAGCTTGAATTAACCTATACCCTCGAAGATGCCAAACTCGAACTTTACTCCCAACATGAATACACGA
>WGDB01000092.1 GCA_015493495.1 Helicobacteraceae bacterium
CTAAAGAGTACAACAGTCGTCTCAATATTTATATGGCTTACACTAAAAAGTTTGGAAAAGATGCTCGTATCAGTCTTTCGAGTTATTATCAACCCAAGATCGATGATAGGTATGACTATTATAGCTATAGTGGTGCTTCACTACTCTTTTATATCTATGGTGCTGTCTACTTAAAGATGGATGCACACTACACCTATGACAGTCAGCCAGCTATTAATGTTAAACGGGAAGACTTTCAGCATCGCGCTTCAATCGGTTGGAAGTTTGGTGCTAAGTCGAATAGATAAAAAGGCAAGCGCTGCGATAAAGGCGGCATATAGAAAAAGCTGTGAGGGCCACAGCTCATAGATGTAACCTGCGCTGATCGCTCCGATAAAACCACCCAAACCATAACTGATACCAAAAAAGAACTGTTGTGCCAGTTTACGTTCACTGTAGAGGGCGTAGAGATAGCTGATGGCTGCGGTATGGAAGAGGGCAAAGCTAAAGGCGTGAAGGCTTTGTGCGAAGTAGAGCAGGTATAGGTTGTCTGCAAAGGCGTAGGTAAGCAGCCAACGTCCTACGGTGAGTATAAGTGCGAACTCTAAAAGTTTCAGCAGGTTATGTTTGAGCAGGGGTCCTTGAAAGTAGAAAAGGATGATCTCGGCGACCACCCCAAAACTCCAGAGGTAGATAGTGGTCTGAAGCGAGATACCATGAGCGGTCTCATAGATGGTAAAAAAGTTGTAGAAGGGGCCAAAACTGACCTGCATCAGCGTCAATCCTAACCAGAGTGGCCAGTGGGCCAAGATGTCAAGATGTTTACCTTCTATGCTCTCAGGTTCTGGCACTTTTTTGTTGTCGACATGGGCGATAGCGTAACCAAAAAGAACTGTTGCTCCGACGACGATAAGTAAAAAGAGAAGGGCTGTGATTGGTACATCCAGAAATTTCACCAAGATCAAGGCAACGAGTATAAAACCGATAGAGCCAAAAAGTCGAACACGGCCATAAGACTCTTTACCAATTAGTGAGAGGGCGATCACCTCTATGTATGGGAGAATAAGACTCATACCCATCCCCATAAAGATATTGCTTAAAAGTAGTGGCCAGAAATTCTCCAGGGTGACAAAAAAGGAGAGGGTAGCCGCCATTAACAAAAAGAGGGCTCCATTAAAGGTCTTCAGGTCAAGCTTAATTCCTTTTAAAAAGAGAAAAGGGAGACCAAACCGTACTAGGGGACCTGCTGCGAAGATGATGCCCACCTCTGAAGGGGTATAGCCAACCATGATGAGGACTTTGGGTAAAAAGATAACATAGATCGCTACGATAGAGAAGTAAAAGAAGTAGAAGGCGGCAATAAGAGTGGACATATAGGATTAAGACTTATAAACAAGTGATGTACGTGCAATGAGATCTGGCAACATGCGTTTGTCTTTTCTTATCAATCCCCAAAGATAGCCAAACAGAAAAAGAGAGAGAAAATAGCTGAAAAAACGTGTTATGAGTTGAAAGATATGAGGACGTTTATGAGTTTTAGCATCGATGATCTCTATACCTGCCATCTTCATCCCCGGTGTCTGTCCTGAATACCTCCAAAACAGTACAAAGGCAGAGATGTAGAGTAGAAGCTGGATAATAGAGGCTAACAGATTAGGGGCATGGGCTTTGGCGGCTTCTGTCTGCATCACGGCATCCGTAAATCCAGCACTATGCATCTGCTCATAACCGAAAAATATCATAATAATAATAGTAATAGGGATACCGATCATAAATATATCGGTAATAAAGGCAAGAAAACGTGACCAAAAGCCAGCATAGTGGAGTTGGGGTTTGCTTGTCTTGGTAGGGGTCTGTTTGTTGTTTTTAATATCTCGCCATCGCATTGTGGCATTATAACACTCAAAACTTGGATAAGCGGTAGTAATATTTACAATTGATTAGTGTAGATACCCTATACTTTTACTACCTCAGTGATTAAGAGCCCATTTAGAGGCTCTGAGACTATTATTGAGTTTTTCATTTTCACCTTAGGCTTCCTACCTAAGGTATACTCCTTAAGTTCAAAGTTTGGCCGGGTTTTTTCATTTTCCCGTGTCAATATCCTCTTTTTTCCACTTTTATACCATTAGAAATACATGAAGGATCATTAAAAGCTTATAGGTAGATCTAAAGCAGTATCAAATACTAAAAAAACATTGATAAAAAGTCAAAGTAGGGGTCTGGCAGTGGTTCAGTTCTTTTAGGCCCTTTGTTGGCTTGGTGGTTGTGTGCTGCGCGTTTTTGTTTTTTGCGCTCCTCCATGATGACCCGTCTGTCAATCTCTTGACGGTTGGGATTGCTCGCGCCACCAAGCGCTATCCACTCCTGGAGCTGTTTAAACTCACCCGCATCAAGCCACACCCCGTCCTGCAGACAAACATCCATAATGACACCACTGCGATCTTTATAGACTTGTCGCTGCATTAACTGGTCGCAGACAGGACAGTGTCGGTAGGTGACGCGGTCTTTATGTCTGGGGTTTTGTAGAAGTGAATGTAGTTTATGGTGGTCAATATAGTAGGAACTTTTGACGCTATCTTCGAGTAGTTGGTCGAGTTCGCCGTTATCAAAAAAGAGTCCATAACATTCTGGACACTTCTCGACCACAAAACGGGTGTTGTTCCCTATATCGATACTCTCTAGAGCAATGGCACAGTCTGGACAGTAGCGATCACTTGGAACAGAGGGAAGACGTTTCTCTTTATGGACTGGTGTGATGTCGATGTCATTACGGGTACCACAGTAGGCACAGATGATACTTTTTGCTGGAAGTGGGGCAGAACAGCTACTACAGCGCGGCATTAAAAATCTTTAAGCAGGTTGCTTTTTTTCTGGTTGTACTCATCTTCGGTGATCAACTCTTCATCAAAAAATGTTTTAAGTTGTCTTAGACGCTCTTTCGTACTGGTTGTGGCCTCTGCA
>WGDB01000093.1 GCA_015493495.1 Helicobacteraceae bacterium
GCCAGTAGGTTCCATTCATCTTGATCATACCACCCTCAACAATACCTACGCCACTTTTATGGATCTTCTCTTCTGTGTCATCAGCTGACTTGTTGATAAGGGTCATACTCCACTTTCTAAGCGCAAGTACAAGAACCAAACCTATAGAAACAGCAACCGCTATCTGGACATAACCACTAGCGAAAAGAGTAAAATAGCTTAAGATTGCTACCGCTATAAAACCTATCCCTATCCATAACAATACAAAAGAAAACAGCAGGGCTTCTATCCCTATTAGAATAATACCTAAGGCTAAAAGATATCCCCATGCAATAGCTTCCATTATAATTCAACCACTTTTTTACTACCAAGCATATCTTTAAGGATTGAAAGGGAACCAATGAATTCTGTAGCCTCATATGGAACAATCACCTTATCGTTTGATTCATTTTTTGCCATCTCATTAAAAGCAGCCACACGATCTTTCGCTAACAAAAACTCTGCCGCTTGAGGATTAGCCCCCATTGCCATGTTGATCATCTCCATTCCTTTTGCTTGACCCTCTGCCGTTTTCTCTTGTTCATACTTACTCGCATCAGCCATACGTTCAATCGCTTCTGCTTCCAAAAAGGCCTTTTGACGCTGTCCTTCTGCCTCACGTATCGTCGCCTCTTTGTTCGCTGTTGCTGTCAGTTCGATCGCACGCTTTTCACGCTCTGCCTTCATCTGCAGGTTCATCGCCTCTTCGATCTCTACCGGTACAGAGATGTCACGAAGTTCCACACGCATAGTCTTAATACCCCATTTTTGAGAAGCTTCATCGAGAGCCGTTAAGATACTACGATTCAAAGTATCACGAGAGGAGAGCGTCTCATCGAGTGCTAACTGCCCGATTTCAGCACGAAGACTCGTTGTTGCAAGGTTTGCAATAGCCCGTTTAAAGTCAACAACACCATAAGCCGCCATCTTCGCATTTTCAACCTGTATAAAGACAAGACCATCAACACTGATGTTGACATTATCTTTAGTAATGACACTCTGCTGAGGAATATCAATGATCTGTTCTTGTTTGGTCACAGCCATCGCAACAGAGTCAACTATAGGAATAATAACGTGAAACCCGCCCTCTATAGTACGGTTGTACTTTCCTAGACGCTCTATGACATAAGCACGTGACTGAGGGACGATTTTGATCCCTTTAACAATAATGATTAAAACAGCGACAATAATCGCAATACTAACAGCGCTGACAGCTTCCATATGAAGTCCTTAAAATATAATGTCTTTATTATACAATACTAAAGAACACAAAAAACCCAAGAAAAGAGAATTAAAATGCAAACGGTCTCCTTAGAAGAAAAAACGATTTATGGGCTTAGTACACGTACCAATAACAGAGATGAATTAAATCCTAAAAAAGGGAAAATAGGCAAACTCCATCACAACTTTGATGCCAATGTCACAGTCAATTACCAAGAAGGTGCTCGTGTCTATGCCCTCTATTATGATTTTGCTTCTGACATGCATGGGGATTACTCTGTTTTAGCAGGAGCTGATGCTGTTGTCTCTTCTAAAGTCGATTTGGAAAAGGTCATCATACCAGCAGGTAAATATATGGTTTTTAAAGGGCAGGGGAAAGTACCTGCTGTTGTCTTTGAGACCTGGCAGAAAGTTTGGAGTTATTTTGAAGATGAGAGGGAGGCAGCACGACGTGCTTACAGTGTGGATTTTGAGTTTTATGCAGGGGCGGAGGATATCGAGATCTATATCTCTTTGAAAGAGTAGCAACTGTCAATATACTTTACTAGAGATCACTTATCCTCTATTTATTGATACTCATTCTTATGTGATTAGACTTTAACGTAGAGACTTTATCCTGTTTACTTATTACCCTGTTATTTAAATTGTGGCGAACCGAACTTTTTTTCTCTGTCGCGTCAGAGATGAGAAGCGTGAATTAAAGGCCAACTTCTTGGCTTTTATAGCTTCGGAAACAGAGTTGATATGCAAAGCATCAACGGCGTAGACCTTACAAAAAAGAGAGACGCTGTTGTTGAGCATAAGGTGTTTTTACTCTAAAGCAGTCACCGAATCATTCTTTATATTGCTCCGGTTCCAATTGTTAATGCTGGAAGTTTATTGGAATGGGGATGAAAGCAAGTAGCTTTCACATTAATAGATGCGTCACCGCTTGCTCTTCTTCTCTAGCATCTGCAAGGCCGAATGGAACGCTCTTTTTAGCGTAAAGAAAGCGGCACTGTTTGAGACGTAGTCGAGTTTGTCGTTTTTAGCTAAAAAGAGCGTGGAGAGAGGGAAGTCGGTAGCTACCGACTTGTGACCAAAGGAAATGCCCTTGGGTAAAGCCCGCTAGAGGCGGTTTTTCTGTTTCTCTTTTTTCCGAGAAAAAAGAGAAAGGGTAGCAATAAATATAATAAACTACCAAGAATGTAAAAAAGAAAAGAAGTATTAAGAGCACCAAAATTAATTCAAAAGAATCCATACCTCATGGATTCCTGCCTTCGCAGGAATGACAAAGCATAAAAAAGACCAATCTTAAAGTACAAAAACTAGATAAAAGCCTTCAAAACCTCTACACTAAGCCCCATGGCACATGACTCATACCCCTTGACTTCACGAATATAAGGCTTACAAAACCCCTCGACCATACAGCCGCCAGCCTTACCTTGCCACTCGCCTGAAACCAAATAAGCCTCAAGATCAGCTTCATCAAAAGTATCAAAAATATAATCCGTAGAGGAGATGTCTATTAACTCTAACTTTTCACTTTTATAGATCATACAGGTAACGATGGAAGTTACACTCCCACTCTGCTTTTTCAAAATAGCACGTGCATCTTCTACATCTTTGGCTTTACGAAGAATATGACCTTCAGAGGTAACAACAGTGTCCGAAACCAAAAGGGGCATCTCTTTGTAGTCAAAAGTTTTTAGAGCAACTTCATACTTACCAACTGTAGCTTGGTAGACAAAGTTTTTAGGAGAAGTCGCAACGATTTGCTCTTCATCATAATCAACAGGAGATTGTATAAAATCTATGTCAGCACTGCACAAAATAGCCGCGCGACTTTCAGACTGGGAACAGAGAC
>WGDB01000094.1 GCA_015493495.1 Helicobacteraceae bacterium
AAAAATATTTATAGATAAGAGTCCTCTTAATAAATAGTGTTTATAATGAAGTCATCATAGAATTAATGCAACAGAGAAAGGATTGTTTTGAAGAAGTATTGGTATCCCCTATTTATTTTGATCTCATCAATCAGCTATCTTCTATTAGAAGCCAACTTTATCTCCATGCATAAAGAGGTGAACATCTTTGGCCTCTCTGTCTATGGAAGTATGTCCCTGATCATGTTGATTTCACTTTTTGTTGTGCAGAAGATCGTCTCTATTAAAGAGGTCTATTTCTACCTCTCAGCAGGTTTTAGTTTTGCCTATGTATCTCTTTTTATTAGAACAATAGAAGCGATACATGTCTATCCGTTAGAGACGGTCTATGTGTTTGAAGACCTGTTTCGTCTGGTAGGTTTTGGTTTTGTCGTTGCTGCGATTATTAAGTGGATTAAACATGACGAAGAGGTTAAAGAGCGGCTTTTAGAGTTGGCGAGTTTAGATGACTTGACCGGCATCATGAACCGACGTGTCTTTGACATAGAGTTTAAACGTGACTTTGCCAATGCCAAGCGTTATAACAAAGCACTCTCTTTGATCACAATAGACCTTGACCACTTTAAAGAGATCAATGATAAACATGGACACTTTTTTGGAGACTTGGTTTTAAAAATTTTTTCTAAAGAAGTTTCTGGACTCTTAAGAGAGGGTGATGTCTTCAGTCGTTGGGGTGGAGATGAATTTTGTGTGATCTTGCCAGAGACGAGAAGTATAGATGCTATGAAAGTAGCAGAAAAGATCCGTTTTGCAGTGAAAAATATTCATGTCAAAACAGACAGCTCACCTATCTACTTTACTGTTAGTATTGGTGTGACAGAGCTCAGACAAGACGACAGTGATGTTATGGTTTTGATTGATCGTGCAGACAAGGCACTTTATGGGGCAAAAGATATGGGACGAGATAAAACCGTCCCACGATAACTACTGAAAATACTTTTAGTAGTGTGAAGGTCTAAAATACACTGGAGTTTCTAAACTCCGCAATCTCACTCTCAACCATCTCATCGATCATAATAGTATAGATCTCTTCTAATAAGTTGGCAGACATACCCATAGTCAAGGCTTTATGGCGTACCTTGGCAATGATCTCACTGATACGTTCAGGGGCCTTGACTTCTTCAGTAGTGTTTTTAAATCTGGCTGCTTGTTTGATGTAACTGTTACGTGCACCGATCAATTCTACGATCTTGTCGTCTAATGCATCGATCTCATCACGTACTTCTTGAAGTGTTTCACATTTTTTGACTTCCATAGTTCAAACCTTTTATCTTATGTTGTAAATATTATAGTAGCAATGGGTAAATGAGGTTGTGGAGCAGTGAGGATTATAGAAGTTTAGGGTGTTTGTGTAAAAAAGAGCACTCACTGTGCTCTTGAGCTTATTGTGCTCGGGTGAGTTCGGCAGAACCATCGAGTAGAATAACTGTTGTAGTATCACCCTCAATACTTTTAGTGATCTTGAGTTTGGTCTCCGCAGACGTTTTGTCTACATGGTCACCAGGGTAGACCGTATAGCTTTTGTTGACAACCATCTCTGTTGCGGAAGATATTGCTGCTGCCTGTGGTGTTTCTTGTGCATCACCACACCCTATAAAAAGGAGTGCGGCCAGTGTGAGTAAGTATTTCATCAGAACTCCTAAAATGTGATACCGTCATCTGGGACGGTTGTAATGATCTCTACTGAAGTGTTGCTTTCAGTGGTAGAAAGAATATTTTCAGTACCAATGATCTGGTGAAAGTAGTCCATAACAAGTTGGATCAAATAGTCTATAAATTTGTCCCAGTAGCTTGTCTCTTCACCTGCTGGTGGTGTGACAGTACCGTTATTATCACCGCCTCCTGGAAGAGTTATCGCACTACAAAAGTGATCATCTATCCCATTAGGAAAGGGATTTTCAGCACAAGAGACATAAGGATAGTCACTAGACAAGATCTCATCCATATTGATGATCTCCGGGGTCTCCAGACCCAGTGCAAGGGGACCTTTGAAGACCTTGTCAAAGACGTTGAAACGTAGCTGAGAACTCTCAAAGAGTTTTAGACCGTGTGTCTCATTGTTTTCGTAGCCATAAAAGTGATCGGTAGTATCAGCGAACCCGTCAAAACGAGGATATGGAGGTGCTTGACGCATCCACTGGTGATTACCATCGATAGTCTTAATGGTGTTAAACAAGATGTTGAACTTACCATCTTGAGGGTATTGATAGCTCGATGCTACACCTGCACGTGTGATCAGAAGGTTGAGCTGATCTGTAGAGAGTAGAGAGAGTTTACTAAGCACCACCGCATTGTAAAGTACTGAGAAACTTTCAGGGTCGAGGGCACCATTTTTCAGTGCCATCTCCGCTTCTACACGTTCTGCCATGTCTGAGATAAGCAGGAGGTGCTTTTCACTCTCATCCATACCAAACTGATCATTGAGTGAGTCATGGCTAACAGACTGCTCTTTAACCGTGATGATTTCCAGGGCAGCAACCCCGATCAAACTTATGATCTCATTTCCAAGTGCATCTGAAAGTGTATTGACCTCGCTCTTAAGACCAGAAAGAATGGTAAAGTCTGCTTCATCTTTAACATCGTATAAAAATGAGAGTTCAGATTTGATCTTGTTAGAGACTTTACAACTTCCTTCTACAGCTTGAGCACCTAAGGTTGTAGGGTCTGTAAAAGAGGTTCCATAGCAGTTGAGCCACTCTTGGAGTTGTGTATAGGTGTCACCATTGACCTCCATAAACCCTTGACTCATACGTGAACTGGTCTTGATATACTCATCAATAGCATGATCGATCTGTGCAAGCCATGCCTTTTTAAAGCTGTAGGTCGTAATGCCAAAGCTTGCTTTTATCTCTGCCAATTGTGTTTTTTTGCGGTCTAAAAAGCTCTGCTCTTCACACGCTTCGTCTTTTGAAGAGAAGATAGAGAAGAGGTACTTACCTGGGTACCATGAGGTGTCTTCACACTCTTCTTTAGCCACATCGATGTCACTCTCTACACTGTTTTCAGTGTTGTCATCGTCAAGTGCTGCGACTTTCTGACGAAACTCATAGAGTTTGGCCAGGTAATTGGCGGTACCTGAAAGGGCATACTGCTCCGCGACGTCCTGGTTCATTAAAAGTGTGTTTTTAATAAATGTAACAGGAAGCGCGTCATCAACAGCAACTAATTCATGTGCTTCGCCTAAATAGTTATCGTCACTATCTGTAATAGCGGGCAGCCTGTCACTAATATATTTTTCTAAAAAGATATGACGTTTTTCAACATCAGTTTCGCCATCGTTCATGTCGAAGATATCACCAGCGTACATGTTGACGTAAGTGTGTGCAAAAGTGTCAGAAGCACCATGGCTTAAAAAGCCGTATGCAAATGCTTTTTCATGTGGTGTCTGTGCTTTAGAGAGTACCCATTGAAACCAGGTGTCACTTTTCCAACCCTTTGTGATGATCTCGGTCTCATCATCAATATAGCCATCTTCAAGCCCCGGGTGAACCGTGACTTGACCGGCAATAACATCAGGAAATCCGTCAGGACCGATGTTACCCATGCGATAAGTAGACTTGTTCTCTAAAATAGCAGAGACGATGGAAGGATCAACGCTAAATTCACCATAAGGTGCAATCGTGACTTTTCCATCTTCCAGGTCGTTAATGACCTCTTGCGCGATCCAGACATGTGTGCGGGTGTCAAATGCAAGAAGTGATGTTCCTGCAAGCAGTATCGGTAGTAATAGTCTTTTCAAATCAGCCCCATAGTAATAAAATTACAAAACACTACCACCTAAAAATATTTCTATCTTTAAAATAATAATAATTGTATCTTCTTATATAGAAGTTCTATAATGATTTATTATACAACAAGCTATGTAAAGGTGTGATTAATTTGTGATATCTTGTCTGGAAGCAGCAGGAAAATGACGATAATAAACCTTTTGGCAAGAGAGTCGTTGAAGGCCACCGTTTTGCATTTTTTGTTGAAAATACCTCCAATTTCTAGATTTCTGAGGTGTCCATGCCACTTCTGAGAGGGCTAAAGCACGCGGCCAGACGAGATAATCAGCGATCTCTTCATTGGGGGCCCTTTCACTCCAAAGACAGGCATGCACTCCTTTTACACAGGCTCTGTTTTGCTTTAAGATCTTAGGATGTAACGGTTGGTAACTATAGACCTCTTTTGTATCAGTTGGTCCCGCCCATGTATGACCATACTCATTTTTAGATCTTATATATTGCTGATCGAAGTAGAGAAACTGGGCAGGAACAAAGAGAACATTATGTTGGGTGTTGGCCAATTTGACACCAAGACCATCACCCTTCCATGCCATAAACAGACTCTCCTCTCGTAGCTTGCTTCCTGCTCTATTGGCTTCTTGCCAGGCTACAAGTTTACGATGGTGTTGGGCCAATGTTTTGTCCATTTCAGAAAAGAAATAGGCCTGTACATCAGCACTGTTTTTTAAGTGGTACTCTTTTTTTAGTCTATTGACGGCAGCAGAACCGCTCCATGCTTTTTTAGGGACTTCGTCACCTCCAAGATGTATATACTCAAAAGGAAAAAGTGCCGTTACCTCTTCTATGACATGAGCTAAAAAGATATAACTGCTTTTAAGACCTGGATCTATAGTATTATTACTGACTCTTTGTACGGAGGTATATTTGCTGGTGTCATCAGGGTCTTGCAATAGCTCAGGATAGGCAGTGACAGCAGCTTTGGCATGGGCCGGTACGTCGATCTCCGGAAGGATGTTTACAGCACGTTTTGCAGCGTAAGCGACGACATCTTTGATCTCTTCTTGGGTGTAGAATCCTTTTTGGACATTCTCTTTAGGCCCACGCATCGCAGGATAAAAAGAGAAGGGAAGTTTGGTTCCGGGGCCTCTTACAGCACCGATCTGTGTTAGAAGAGGATAGTGTTTTATCTCTATACGCCATCCTTCATCGTCTGTTAAGTGCCAGTGAAACACATTGAGTTTGTGTTGTGCCATACGGTCTATGAACTTTTTGATATATTGGACCGAGAAGAAGTTACGTGAACTGTCTAGCATAAGTCCCCTCCATTTAAAACGCGGTGTATCATGGATCATAACTGCAGGTATCTTCCATGAGACTTTCCCCACCTTGTCCAGACTCCATATCTTAGGGTCCATAAGCTGCATCAAGGTGACTGTGGCATAAAAAAAACCACTGCTGCTGTTTGCCTTTATATGGATATTTTGAGCTTGTACAGAGAGGTTATATTCCTCATCTTGAAGTTTTCTATCTAAGGTGTAGACAATATTATGTGTACCATCTTGGTGGAGTGTAAACCCAGAGGTCTGAAGAAGATGCTCCTGTAGATACTCAAGGCCGTTTTGGGCGAGATCAGAGTCTAAGCGATAGCCACTTTTCAAAGAGAGGTTAAAGTCTCCCTGTAGCTTTTTAAAGTGCACTGGTTCTGGGATAATAGTATGTTGATAGCTCTGTGCACATACGGTGCCATAGAAGCCAAATAGAAATAAGAGATACGGTATTAAAACTTTCATAAAAAGATTGTAGCACAGAGGTTAGGAAGATTTAAAAGAGTGCGATTTATACTATAGATCATAAGGGAACGATCATGACACTACCAGCCATACTTTTAATAGCTGTCGCTTATCTTTTAGGTTCTATATCAACGGCTATTATCACTTGTAAAGTTATGGGACTCCCTGATCCTAGAAGTGAAGGCTCTAGCAATCCTGGTGCAACTAACGTCTATAAAATTGCAGGTAAAAAAGCTGCGGCTACTACATTGGCAGGAGATGTGTTTAAAGGTCTTGTTCCTATAGTTTTAGGTCGTGTTCTAGGGCTAAATGAGATGGTACTCTCTTTTATAGCACTAGCCGCTTTTTTAGGGCACCTTTATCCTCTCTTCTTTAACTTTAAAGGAGGTAAGGGTGTTGCTACAGCTTTTGGTGTCATACTTGGATTAAATGTCGTAGTCGCTGCAGTATTGTTGGCAACATGGTTACTTGTTTTGAAACTTTTTAAAATCTCTTCACTGAGCGCCCTTGTAACAGCACTGTTGACACCGTTCTATTTCTATTTTATAGATGGTTCTTTTTACTTTACAGTTATGTCGGGTGTATTATCGCTATTTCTGATAGTAAGGCATCGCAGTAATATTAAAAATATTATTGAGGGTACAGAAGATTAAGTAGATGGAAGGTTATCCGGAGTGACCCGGATATGAAGAGGTTGACAGTAGTGGTTATATACCGTCTACACGAAGGTTTTTAGTTTTACCAACCATAAGGTCTGCCGTCATCTTGAGTCGTTTGAAGACATTTTCCTGACGGTACTCGATATTATATTTTTTACAAAGATCTTTAACAATAGGCTGCATCTTTTGGTACTGGCTTAGTGGCAGGTTTGGAAAGAGGTGGTGCTCTACCTGATAGTTCAAAAAGCCCTGTGATGCATCGATCAGATCAGAACCGGTACAGTAGTTGACACTTCCCATGATCTGGCGCAGGTAAAATTCACCTTGAGACTTGTGAGGCTCATTAAAGCGGTAGATGTCACCAGCAGAGTGGTTCGGAACGATCACTAAAAATGAGTGAAGGTTGGCGATGACTTCAGCGATCAACAAGATGATGAGTGCTGTTGTATAAGCTTCTACACCTAGTGGTAAAAACAGTAGGGGAATAAGTCCAAATTTTACCACAGCATATGGCAAGAGAAAGTCTTTCCATAAGATAAAACCGTTGTCACTGTAGATGTCCCACTGATAATCTTCAAGTTCGGGTTGTTTCTTTTTACGGCGTTCTTTGTTCTCCATGATGAGTAGGGTGTTGGGTGCATAATAAGAGAACTTCCACATTCCTGCCAGGACGATGACAACAATATATTTTACAAACATAGGAACCTTCATGGAGTGCAGCCACTGTGTGTTTAGCTCAACATTATCGGGATCTTCATCTTCACCAAGGTGGTAGTGGTGCATGATGTTGTGCTCGTACTCCCAAGCCTCAGGTTTGATCCAGTCCAACCAGTCTACATAGCGACGGGCACCACGGGCAAAACCGGCTTTTGTATAGCGGTAAGGTACATTAGGTACTTTGTCGTAAGCACCATGCAAGATAGGGTGGGTGACGTTGGCCCAACGTGAGGTGTTGGCTAATCCTATGGATGTAGCAGCGATAAGTGCGAAAACCCAGTAGGCAGCAGAAGGAAGTTGGTACCCGGAAAATGAGAAAAGTCCCATAGCCAAGATGATGGCAAAGCCAAGGTAGGTCCCTGTTCTTCCCCATTTTTCCATCTTGAGAAGGTGTTGAAAATCTTCTTCGTTTGGTGCACCAATAGTCTCTTTAATATCGTCTATATCTTTTTGGAGGGCATCTTTATCTATCTCTTCGTAGGGGGTGTATGTATGTTGCAAAGTTATCCTTTAATTATACTCAAAACGTAGTGGCGCAAGTATAGCGTTTTCGACTTTATAGCAGGATTGACCTATCTCAAGTTTGTTTAAGACTTATTGTGTCTGTGTAGAGAGACCTCAAATTATTTCTGTATAAATTGACCGCAGGCTTTATGTGCTTTGCCCTTAAAGGTCTTATAATTTTTATCGCCTTTGAGCCAGGCCTCATATCGGGCACACTCTTCATGTTTGAGACATATTTTGTTGTCACAGGCTTTATCTACCATTATTTCTCCTTGATTAGATTTGATCTGTTTCTATTTTTTCATCCACTCTTTAAACGGCTGAATTGAATCGATGTAGGCACTTACATCATCAATATCTTCCGGTGAGAGGGGCAGTTCTGGCATGGCATTTGCGTTATAACCAAAGCTTCTGAAGGTTGTTGAAGGGGAGGTTATATATTTGACGATGTCTTCTCGTTTTCTCTTGTACGAGACCAGGTTGAAGTCAGGTCCCATGCCACCGGTCATAGCCACACTGTGACAGTTTGCACAGTTTTGGGCATAGACCTCTTTTCCATTTTCAATGTCAGCACTGAGTATTAGTGTCATCGACAGTATAATAAAGAGATGTCTCATAAGAAATGATCTCTATTTTTTAATATAGAGTTCATTGGATGGGTGGTTTGGTTTACTGACGTTTGTTGTTTTGACCTTTTTTGTGTCGTAGTGAACAACATCTTCAGCATGGAGTGTCATAAACATTAAAACAGTTGCTATGATGACTTTTTTCATTGGATCTCCTTGAAATATTATAAAATTAAATTAAGATGAATTACTACTATTTACTTATAGTAGTTAAACAGATGAATATTAACCTGTTTTAAATAAGATAATTTTACTCCTATTTAATTAGTTGCAAAATAAAAGATTTGTTTAAATTATGATAAATATTTGATAGGATTATATAATAAGAGATATTAAGCAGATCTCTCTATCTTCTCTCTTGAGACTTATGCCCTTCATGCTTTTTGCTAAAGTCTGTATCGTAGATGTAGGCGGAAATACTTCTTAGGGTTTCAACATCAAAAGCCAATTCAGGCATGAGACCATACTTCTCAATAGCATCAAGCATGACTGAACTTTTTTCATCAGGAGTGTAAACCCAAGTAGACATATAGTCAACAAAATCTTTTTTTTGAGGAAAAGCATTACGATAGCGGGATCTTACTTCTTGCATAGACGGAGCTGAGACACTTTCGGTCTCAAAATGACAGGTAGTACAGTTGCCATGGAAAAATAAGGCATCATAATTGGTGGCTTGAAGGTTTAAAGAGAGCAGTAAAAAGGTAATAATTGTTTTATACATAATAAGTTGTGCCTAATATTTACAAGATTATATCTTATAAATATTATAAAAGTATCAAATAAACGGGCTAGTCGCCTTTAGACTGCTTTGGTAGTTTAAACACTTTTGCAGGGCGTTTTGGAGCAGAAGAGGCCTCTTTTTTTGGTTTGTTACGCCAGTCGCCATCACTTCTGTTGGTATCAGAGTGCTTCTTGTCCCATGGCTTTTTGTCACCGTCTTGTTTGTCCCAAGACTTTTTTTCAAAAGGTTTTTTATCACTTTGGTTGTCTCTGTCGAACGGTTTGCTGCCGCCTTGTTTTTTAGACTTGTACTTAGGGTTTTCACGTTTTTCGTCTTCTGATCTTGCGGTACCGTCGTAACGATGGTTTCGCTCGCCCGTCTTACCTGAGAAAATGGGCTTGCCATCTTCATCTTTGCCAAGGTACTTAGACTCTTTTTTCTGTTTTGCCCAAGCTTTTTTACGTTTTTCGTCACGCTCTTCCTGGTTTTGACGGTTGTACTCTTGACGCTCTTTTAGGTCTTGAGCTGCTTCACGATCTTTGATGTAGGAGGCTGGTTCAAAGTTAGTGAGAACCTCTTTGGTCAGGGTACGTTTCATCAGTGTCTCGATCTTGTAAAGCTCTTGTTGGTCTTTGTCATCAGCAAGAAGCAGGGCATAGGTCTGTGTCTGGTTCAGTCGTTTGACATAATTGTCCGGGTTCGTGGAAAGGTCCAAACTGATGATCATGTCGCATTTGACTTTAGGGTTTTCCAAAAGATCGCTGTCACTTACAAAGGTGACATTGTCTGCATCTATTTTGTCATCTAGAGCACTAATGTCCTGTGCAGCGATAACTAAGATCTCTTTGTCTTCATGCAGAGCAACAAGGTGTTTAAGAAGGTCTAGCTTTTGTGAACGGTCACAAGGATGAACGCGGTGATTGTGGCGTTTGATAAGTATGGTGTCAACTGACATGGATGTCCTTAGTAGTAAAAGAAGCGAGGGCAGAACAATAAATTGAAGGTCTTGCTAAATATATGTGAAATTATAGCGTATCTTGCGAGTAACCCTTATGATATAATTTCATCAATTAAAAAAGAAGGTCTTATCTGTGTCAAACACTACCAACACTATGCAAAAATTTATACTCAAACTTTTCCCAGAGATCATGATAAAGGGAAGCTCCGCCAAGCGTCAGATGGTCAACCAACTTTTTATGAACGTCTCAGCGATACTGGGACGCATAGACGAAGCAGTAACAGTACGAAAGTTTTCAGACAAGATAGAAGTCTTTACACCTAAAACATCTTTAGTCGAGGTCAGAGCGGCTCTTTTTAACATATCAGGTATAGAGCAGGTCTTAGAGGTCTTACAGTTTGATGAGATGGATACACTGGAGAAGATAAAAACAAAAGTGGGAGCAGTCGTTGGTGCCTCGTTAAAAGAGAAGACCTTTGTGGTACGTGTGAAGCGTACGGGTTCTCATGAGTACACTTCTATAGATATAGAACGGACAGTAGGTGGTTACCTATTGGCTCATACCGAAGCGAAGTCTGTGAAGTTAAAAGATCCTGAAGTGACTATTCGTCTAGAGTTGGTACATAATCAGTTAAACATCATCACAACAAAGTATAAAGGGCTCAGTGGTTTTCCTTTAGGCACTCAAGGGGACATTCTCTCTTTGATGTCAGGAGGCTTTGATTCTACGGTAGCCTCATACCTGACGATGAAGCGTGGTCTCAAGACCCATTTCATCTTTTTTAACCTCGGAGGGAAGGCCCATGAGATCGGTGTGAAACAGGTGGCACTCTATCTCTGGTCAAAGTATGGGGCCTCTCATCGTGTCAAGTTTATCTCGGTTCCCTTTGATGATGTCATTACAGAGATCTTTCGCTCTACTGGACCGACCTACATGGGTGTTACGCTCAAACGTCTTATGCTTATGGCATCTGAGAAGGTGGCTGATGAACTCGAAATTGATGCTCTGTTAACAGGTGAAAGTGTGGCACAAGTCTCCAGTCAGACCTTACGTAACCTTGCTTTGATCGACCAGGTGAGTAACAAACTCATATTACGTCCGCTCTCAACCATGAATAAACCGGAGATCATGGCCATAGCAGACGACATCGGGACCCGTCACTTTGCTGAAAGTATGCCGGAGTATTGTGGTGTTATCTCCCAAAACCCTATTACTCATGGCTCGTTTAAACGTATGGAAAAAGAGGCCAAACGTTTCAACTATGAGGTACTCGACAAGGCCGTAGCTGATGCCCAGCACATTTATGTTGATGAAGTCATCGAAGATGTGACGAACATGGAGGCCATAGAAGTTGTGAATGAGCTCGACTCAGAAGATTATGTGGTTATTGACATCCGTGCGGAAGAGGATTGTATCAAGGCGCCGTGTGAGAGTATTAAGATCCCTTTTCACAAGCTCAAAACAGAGTTTCCCAAACTCACCAAAGAGAAAAAATATCTGCTCTACTGTGAAAAAGGGATCATGAGCCAACTGCATGCCCAATATCTCAAAGATGCCAAACTCTGCGAGGATATCAAGGTCTATCGACCTTAGAAGTAACTACTGCTCAGTGGCAGTAGCAGAAGCGATGAGAGAGTTCTTTTTGATCATCTGATCGATCTTATTATCAGAATACTTCAAGGAGAGATTGTCACCTAAAATATCTTTACGTATCTGTAGCGAGAGTGATCCTAAGGACTCATTCAACTCCATAATATCACCAGAAAAACTGTTATCAGTAGAGATCTTTTTTATAACACTCAAAAAAGATTGGTACTCTTCTATGACTTCAGGAGAAGCGATTACTGCAAGTTTATGGGTAACAAACTGTAATTTGATCAGCTCCTTTTGTGTAAATGTCTCTTGTAATGTCATCTCTTCTATAAGGTCAAGTAAAAGTTGATAGGTAGAGGTCTTAAGATCAAGGTAGCGTATGTTCTGCTCTTTTTCAATCTCGACCTCTGTCTGCTTGTTTAGGAGTAGTGATGTAATAAAGATGGTGGCCAAGGTACCTAAAATGATAAGTACAATCTCTTGGGTAAAAGGAAAACTGTCTGTGACAGTGTATGCATATCTAAGATAAGCATAGCCGGCAACAAGTGTGATTAACGCTAAAGTCAGATAGGTGATATTGGTAGGTCTGTTGTTCAAAATGTCTCCTCATTGAGTAGTGGTTATTCCTATAATTATAACCAAATTAGATATTAATTATTTCTATATTAACTATAATATGCCATAATTTTATTCACATAAATATATAGGATTAAAAATGGCAACAGTAGCATTATCAGAAGCAAACTTCAACGAGACTATCGAAAACAACCCCATTGTGATCATTGACTTTTGGGCCCCGTGGTGTGGACCTTGTAAATCATTTGGCCCGATCTATGAAAAAATATCTGATCAGTATTCAGATATTGTTTTTGGAAAGGTAAATACTGAAGAAGAACAGGGACTTGCAGGACACTTCCAGATCCGTTCAATCCCGACTACCATCATCTTAAAAGAGAACATCGCTGTTTTCCAGCAACCTGGTGTTATTCCAGAAGAGGGACTAAAAGATATCATCAAGCAGGTTCAAGAGCTAGATATGGACATGGTACGTAAAGAAGTTGAAAAACAACAAGCTGCTGAAAAGGCAGAGTAGTAAACACTCATTTTTAACCTGAACTTATCTCTCTATTGTGCTTCTTTCGCACAGGTCGGGATAAAGTGAAAGGCTCTGCCGTCAAAAAGCCCTTGGTCACTTATCTTGATCTCAGGTATGACCAGCAGTGCCATAAAAGAGAGGGTCATGAAAGGGGCGGAGAGGGAAGTGCCAAGGGTCTCCTTGACGAAGTGATCGATCTCTTTATATTGTGCGGCTACTTTAAAGGCATCGTTACTGCTCATGATGCCGGCGACACTTAGCGGCAGATGTAGAGTGTGTATTGCATCTACGGCTGCAATACCGCCCTTGGATGATACCAGCAGGTTTACGGCTTTGGCCATCTCTTCATCACTGCAGCCTACAACAATGATGTTGTGTGAGTCATGTGCAATGCATGAGGCGATAGCGCCTCTCTTGAGGTTGAAACCGTTGATGAAGCCCAGAGCCGGTCGGCTCTTTTGGTAGCGGTTGATGACTGCGATCTTCAGGATGTCTTGTTCAAGATCGACACTGAAGCGGCCATCCTGGTGGGTATGGTAGAGAAGCTCTTTGGTAAAGAGTTCATGGTCTATCGCCTGGATCACCTCTATGTCGTCACACTCGCTTTTAAAGATGAACGCATCTGCTGTTACAGCGGTTGCATGGAAGTTGTTGACAGGCATAACCTCTACAGAGTCTATTTTAGTGACACCATCTTCATAAACGCAAGTGCCGTCGATAAAAGTACGGAGGACTTTGAATCCTTCAAGGTCCTGAACCTCTATAAAATCAGCCCTGTCACCCACCTGCAGTGTTCCGACATCGAGATTGTAGTGCTCTTTGGGGTTGATACATGCGATCTTTAGTACATCGAACAGGTCATACCCTTTGGCAAGACTTCGTTTGATCAGCGTGTTGATGTGGCCCTGCAGCAGGTCGTTGGGGTGTCTGTCGTCAGAACAGAACATCAGCATGTCGGGGTACTCTGCTATGAGCGGAGAAAGCGCCTCATAGTTCTTGGCGGCGGAGCCTTCGCGTATGAGGATCTTCATCCCTA
>WGDB01000095.1 GCA_015493495.1 Helicobacteraceae bacterium
AAAATTTTCTTTAAAATTTTGGATACCTGTATAATCTTCAAATCCAGAAAACAGTGAAATCAATAATATAGAAGATAATATATAGAAAGAAAAAAAATGTTTTTTAAAAAATAAAATACTTAATAAAATAATTGTTACTAAAACATAATAATTTCTATATGTGCTGTTATAAATGTGCAGTTTTACATAGTTAATCCATTGTGTACCACTATAGTCTTTAAAATACACAATCGCGACAATTAGACTTATACCTATTAGCAGGCTTATGTATTTAGCTAATTTATTATTTAATAACAACAGCAAGGTACCAACAAATACAAAAGGCAATAAGAACTGTCCATGTATGGAATGGGCATGGTATTGGCCATTAAAGAACAAGTTGGCACTTTTTTCCATTGAATCTATATAATTATTATAGCTGCAGACGAACTCGACTCTATGCGATATATAAATTGGGTCCAATAAATTAATAACCAATCTATATTCAGCAAAAAGATAAAGTATCGACATCATGAGGATTGCATAGAATAAATAAAAATTAATGCGTTTGTTTTTTATCCAATCATACAATGCAACTACAGTCAACATAACTAAAACAAATATACCTGCAAGAATAAGCAAACTATAAAAAGGAAACAATGCTAATATAATCCAATTTTTCACACTCAGATCATTGTTCTTTAAATTTAAAAAAGCATATAAAACAATAGGTTGACCGGCTATACTTGCACCTGCAACTGATAAATATGGCAATAATGCAAAAATTAAAGATGCACCTATTTGAATAACCAAGTAATACATATTTCTATACATTTCATCATTTAGAAAATGCTTTCTTAAGAGTAGCAGCATTCCAAAAAAAGCGATTATTCTAATAAAAAACTCATTTATAAAATATGCTTTCTCAACAGAAAAAAAATAATATAATATAGAAACAACATTATATTCACTAGGCAAAGCAACTCTTGGTAATCCATTCATTACATTTGGGATCAATGTATTATTTGATGAAAAAAAGGTACCGGTATCAGATAGTAATTTAAACACTGTGATATATGAATCAAAATTATCGTGAGTATACATAATAAATTCACCATTTTTATCATAAAAAGATAAAAGGTAAAAAGTTATAGTTATCAATGACAATAACACCATATACCTACTTAAGTAATCTAAGCTGATATACTGTTTCATAAAGTCTTTTCTTCGAGGAAATTTTTGTTAACTAAAATCTCAAACATATTTTGAGTCCTTAAATGTTATATATTTATTTAAAATAAAGTTAATTATTGTGTAAGCTCCCATCGATATAAACTGTGCAAGGTACCCGCTCACATATTTCAATGCAATAAAGAGTATGACAATATTTACTGTGTAAGCTATGATGAATATCACCACGTATTTTACAAATTGTCCATATTTGTTTTTATTACTATAATATACACCAAAAACATAATACTTGTTTAAAATATATCCTACAGTTAATCCCAGCATATACCCAAAGATATTGGCAATATAATTATTAGCTCCAAAATATAACAGCGAATAGAAAGCACTCAAGCCTATTATTGTATTAAAAATTCCAACAATGATAAAACGTAAGAATTGTCTATTCACTCAATTTTTCAGCTGTAATATAATATTGCCCACCTAATGGTAACCATTCTAACCAATCTTCAATTTTATTAAATTGTTTTATTTTAGGTGGAATAAAAAGAGTATAACCATCTTTTAAAATAGTGAACCCTTCTGTTTTAAAAATATTCTTAAGTTCATTTTTTGTTAACAAAACAGCATCTGCATCAAACACACATGTATTTACCATATGTCTTGTTAATGGATTATAAGGGTTATGCTCAAAGCATATCAGTTTACCATTCTTTGAGAGTAAATCATATATTTTTTTAGTTACCGTAGATCTTAAATGAATTGGTATATGATGATATACACCTGCAATAAATATTAAATCAAATCTTCCATTATAAGCATTTAATAGATCATCCTCAACTATCATAACCTCTGGATTATTTTGCTTAGCAATTGCTAAACTATCACTGGATATATCAGAAGCAAAGATATTAGCATCCTTAAATTGCTTTTTTAAATAGGGGAGATTACGACCAATACCACAACCAAATTCCAGTATGTTTTTTATCTGTGTATTAAATACTTTGGCTGTCATTTTAGCCTTATGTTCACTATAGTACTCAATGTCACCATATTTGGCATGCTGTTCATTCATAAGGTCCATATATTGATCACTAAAGTCATCAAAATCAATTTTATTATCTACCATATTTGTTCTTGCCTTTTATCTTTATCTGTGAATTGATTAAACTTCTTTATCAATAATATATCTAGGTCTTCGCTTACCTTCCTGGAAATTTCGACCAATATATTCTCCAATAATACCTAAACTCATAATTTGAATACCACCTATAAAATAAATAGAAATCATTGTTGATGCCCATCCTTGCACAGCATCACCAAAAAATACTTTCTCTACAGCTACCCATACAATAGCTACTAGAGAAAATATAAATAATATAAAACCTATAATCGTAATCATATGTAGAGGAATAATTGAGAAAGAAGTTATACCTTCCAATGCAAATAGAATCATTTTCTTTAAGGGGTATTTGGTCTCACCAGCAAAACGCTCCCCTCTACTATAATGAATGCTACATGACCTAAATCCAAGAAGAGGGACAATACCTCGTAAAAAAAGATTTACTTCTTTAAATTGAGAAAGTGCCTCAAGTGCTTTTTTACTTAACAGTCTATAATCTGCATGATTATGAATAGTTTCTATACCCATAAACCTTTGAAACTTGTAAAAAAATTCTGCTGTTCCTCTTTTAAATTTTGTATCTTGGCTTCTGTCTTCTCTTACACCATAAACTACATCATATCCTTCTGAATATTTTTGAACAAAATCTTTTACAATATTTACATCATCTTGTAAGTCAGCATCCATAGAGATTAGTGCATCAGCCGAGTCTTTTAGTTGCATAAGTCCTGCAATCAATGCATTCTGGTGTCCAAAATTTCGTGAGAGTTTAATACCTTTAAAGATAGGGTTACTTTGCTTGAATCCTTCAATTAATTGCCATGTGTTATCTTTGCTTCCATCGTCAACGTAACATACAAAACTATCTTTACTTATTTTGTTCTCATTCATCATCACATCAATAAGTAATTGTAATTGTTTGGTAGTCTCACTTAACCCTTCTTCTTCGTTATAACAAGGAATGATTATTCCAAGTTTCATTATGGTATTTTGTTTCACAATAAGGCTATTCCTGTTCACAGTTTTTAAAATTATAGCCAAAGAACAACTCAAGGCTTCATACTCCATTGCACCTTTTAGTAATGAGTTTACAAAAACTTCAAACTATTTAAGATATATATGTACCTTTTTACTGACCTGACAGTGGCATATAAAGTCGCACAACCATAGGCAAATAATATTTAGTAGAATTTCGTATTATAAAGATTTAAAGAGGGTTTATCAAGGATTTTATTGGTGGAGGCGTCGGGTGTCGAACCCGAGTCCAAAAATAGCTAGGAAATGGCGTCTACATGTTTAGAAACATTGTTTAGTTTAATCAGCGTTCACACAATGTGCAAAGCTACCGCTGACGAGCCTCAAAGGTTCTTTTTGCGCTGAGACAGACGCAAAATATATCTGCATAGGGGTTATACTTCGAATCCTGCATATCCAGAGTCAACAGGTGAAGCAGCCCACCGACCGAAGCCGGGGTTAAAAACTTAAGCTACTGCTAAAGCTGGGCGGTAATTTGTGTTGTTTGCATTTAAGCAAGGTGAGCCGCGTAACGGAAATGCTCAGTCCGACATGCAACCAGATCCCGAAACTACTCCTGTCGAAGCCAAGTCGCCCCCGAATCTTGTTAGGTGTTACAAATTACATAGCAGTATTATAACATAAGCCCTTGTTACTTTTTAGTAGAAGGTCAGCATAAACCCATAATCACGGTCTTGGAAACGTACCGGTTCTGCTTGATCATTAGAGTAACGAAATTGCGAAAGGTCTTGATAACGATCAAACGTGCTGAATTCTAAAGTCACGTTCATGTCAAAAGCGTCACTCAATCCACCAGCAACATTACCCATGGGATCTAAAAAAAAATAGCTAAAACTGCCTAAGCCTTTTGAGCCCCAGATAACACCTTTGTTTTTATCCAACATTCCCTCTAATGTATGCAGTCCCTCACCTAAAAACGATCCAAACAAGGGGGTTACAATAAGATCTTGAATGGAAGGGATCTCAGCAAATGCCTCATAGCCATACTCCCAAAAAAATGTTGACATGACAGTTGAAAAGAGTGCAGACTCGAAGATATTCATACCATCATTTCGAGCCATGACATAATAGACAGCTCCGGAGACAGGATGACCTATATAGTTTATGGCCCAATCATCCACATCCCATACCGGCTTTGTTGTCACATGCTCCTTCCAGCGTTCGTCTAAAGATTTTTTTTGTAACTCTTCCAAGTCCCAGTTGGAGACACTCTCAGGTAAAACCACTAAAACACCAATAGCACTTATCAATGCAACTTGTGTATAAGCAGCATCTTCAACTAATGTTCTTGCCTCTACTGACATCTGCTCGTTTACATTAATCTTACGCGAAACATAGTCAACATCCAGAGTAGAATCATAAAGATAAACCCTTGTGTATAGCAAAGAGTTCATCCAGTGTTCATAAAGTTTTTCGTTAAAATCCTCTTTAGTATGCAAACTGCTATTTTTATCTAACTTAAAAGATGTGACACAGGGAGATGGAAGTTGACGGAGATTCTCGTAAAGAGAGGGGGTTGCCCAAAGCGATGACGCCAAGGTTATAAATAGTATGGAAAACCTAAAGTGCATCTATGGTGATTAGTCGTTGATCTTCTGCTTGATCTCACTTGCTATAGAACAACATCGCTCGATCTTCTGCTGATAGCTTAGACCTTCTTCTAACAGGACATTGACAAAGGCAGAACCTACAATAACGCCATCAGCACCTTTGACTTTCTCTTTTGCTGTCTTTTCGTTAACACCGAAACCAACATAAACCGGAGTCTCTGTATGAGACTTTATAGAGGTAACAATAGGCTGAAGGTCTTCACTTTTACCACTTCCTGTGATCCCTGCATATGCCACAAGGTAGATAAACTTCTTAGAGTGTTTTACCACTTCCTTGACACGTGTATCACCATCAGTTGGTGCGACAAATGTAATATTACTGACGCTGTTAACATCAAAAACATCTTTATAAGCACCCGCCTCCTCATGAGGCAGGTCAGGAATGATCATACCACTCACACCCATCTCTTTTGCTTTTTGGAGCAGTGCTTCCATACCGTACTGATAAAAAGGATTAAAGTAACCCATCCACAGAGTGTCAACCTTAGGTGCGATCTCTGCTGAAACATCTAAGACATCACTAAAACGCAGCCCTTTTTCCAGTGCAAGAAAGTTTGCTTTTTCGATCACAGGACCATCAGCCACAGGGTCTGAAAAGGGGACACCAAGTTCTAAAGAGTCTACCCCATTTTCACCCAAGGCCAAGGCGAGATCGACAGTAAATGATTTTTCCGGAAAACCGGTAGTAATATACGCAACAAGATGTTTCAAACTGACTCCAAAGGGCATATATATAATATAGATGCAATATTTAATCGAAATTGTACCACTTTAGGATAAAATCACGTTAATTACATAGAAGTAGCTCTAAAAACTCAAGCAAATCATTAGATTGGGTTCTATAAGATCTACTTCTTCCAACAGAAGAATTTATTAATGCAAAAAAAACTTTCTATAACTAAAATACAAAAAGCAAAAGGTGAACGTCCTCTTACGATGATCACTGCTTATGATGCACTTTTTGCCAAACTGTTTGACCCAACTGCTGACATGATCTTGGTCGGTGACAGTCTCAACATGAGTTTTGGGGGCAAACCAGACACCTTGAGTGCTACACTCGAACAGATGATCTACCACACACAAGCGGTCTGTAATGGTGCTGAAAACTCATTTATAATCGCAGATATGCCTTTTGGTACCTACCCTACTTCTGAAAAGGCTTTGCAAAACGCAACACGCTTTTTTCAAGAGACCAACGCAGATGCAGTCAAAATAGAAGGTGGTGAAGAAAAAGCAGAGACCATTAAATATCTCGTACAAAATGGGATCGCTGTTTGTGGTCATATTGGCCTTTTACCACAGTCTGTTCGTGGGGAGGGTGGCTACAAGGTTAAAGGAAAAAACGATGCTGAGGCAACACAGCTTATCGCCGATGCTAAAGCTGTTGAAGCGGCCGGTGCCTTTTGTATGGTCATAGAGGGGGTCAAAGCAGAGGTTGCCACAGCGGTTACTGAAGCTGTTGAAGTGCCTGTTATTGGAATTGGTGCAGGAAATGGTGTGGATGGTCAAGTCCTTGTCTTTTCAGACATGTTAGGACTTTTTGAAGCCTTTACCCCTAAGTTTGTCAAGAAGTACCTTGATGGAGCAACACTCGTAACAGAAGCGGTAACACGCTACAAAGAAGAGGTGGAGTCACGTGTTTTTCCAGATGAGATCCACACCTATTAAGATGAAGCGACACTAATGGAACGCATGGTCGAAATAGAGCAGTTTGAAACAGAAGAGCTTACTGAGAGTACCCTACGCCCAGATGCCTGGAACGAGTACATCGGTCAAGAACAGATCAAAAAGAACCTCGGTGTTTTTATAGAGGCTTCCAAAATGCGAGATGAGGCACTCGACCACACTCTCTTTTACGGTCCTCCCGGTCTTGGAAAAACAACTTTAGCACTTATTATTGCCAACGAAATGAATGCCAACATCAAGGTCACTGCAGCACCTATGATCGAGAAAAGCGGTGACTTGGCAGCCATCATGACCAACCTTGACGAAGGAGACATCCTATTTATCGATGAGATCCACCGTCTCTCTCCGGCTGTTGAAGAGATCTTGTACTCTGCCATGGAAGACTTTCGTCTTGACATCATCATCGGTAGCGGTCCTGCTGCACAAACGGTAAAGATCGACCTGCCCCGTTTTACCCTCATCGGGGCAACCACCCGAGCAGGAATGCTTTCCAACCCACTTCGGGACCGTTTTGGTATGAGTTTTCGAATGAACTTCTACTCCCCTCAGGAGTTGGCTAAGATTATCGTACAAGCCTCCAACAAACTGAACAAAGAGATCGCTGATGAAGCCTCTTTAGAGATCGCCAAACGTTCTCGTGGTACACCACGTATCGCCTTAAGACTCTTACGCCGTGTTCGAGACTTCTCTGATGTTGCAAAAGAGCCCTCTATTTTACATGAACGCACCAACTTTGCTTTAGAACAGTTGGGCATTAACAGCCATGGTTTTGATGAAATGGACATCCGCCTTTTGGAGTATCTGATGCAGGCCAAAGGTCGTCCTATGGGTCTCAGTACTATTGCCGCGGCACTAAGTGAAGATGAAGGAACAGTAGAAGATGTCTTAGAACCATACCTCTTGGCCAATGGTTATCTTGAACGTACTGCACGGGGACGTGTTGCCACGCAAAAGAGTTATGAGGTCTTAAAGTTTAAAGGTCATAATCTTGAACAATCACTTTTTAATGACTAAGGTATAAAGATGGCACAACTCAAACCCCAATACATCATACTCACCCTTTTAGCATTTTCTCTCTACTGGATGTACCTGCTCTATAAACCTTTTTTACTCGCTATTATGATCGCTTCATTGCTTGCAATCTCTACAGTTGGTGTACAGAGACGTTTGGAAGAGAAGACCAGCTCAGTTTTGCTCTCAGCTATCATCTCCACTATGGCATTGGCCCTGCTCTTCTTTGCACCTTTAGGCTATTTCTTGACAGCATTCACCTTAAAACTCTCCACTATAGATATTGCCAGCATGCAGCATCTCTATGTCAAGCTAAATGAATGGGCCCACCATCTGCCAAGTTACCTCTCATTTTTACAACCTTATGCCCAAGAGAGTCTTGAAAAGTTAGAGGTTAACGACCTCACCACCACCATACTGAACCTTGCAGGCCAGATCGGTAAATACAGTGCTAACTTCCTCAAGACCGCTATGCTTATTATTATTTTTTACTTCTTTTCACTCTACTATGGTAAAACGATCTTTGATTATCTTAAACGTGTGGTGCAACTGCCACAACAGGATGCGACCCTGCTTAGTTTTGAGCTCTCTTCTATGATGAGTGTGGTCTTCTACTCCATCTTGACTACTGCTATTTTTGAAGGGGCACTTTTTGGGATTGCAGTAGCGTTTATGGGTTATAACGGTCTACTCTTTGGAATACTCTACGGTTTTGCCTCACTTCTACCCGTAATCGGCGGTGCACTGATGTGGATCCCCTTTATGGTCTTTGAACTCTCCCTGGGACATACAGGCAGTGCCGTCTTCATCGCACTTTACTCCATCATCGTCATCTCAATAGTCGCAGATACCATCATCAAACCTATCATCATTAAAGAGATCAACCTCCGCATCGTCAACTCCGAAGGTCAAAAAAATGAACTCCTCATCTTCTTCGCTATCGTAGCAGGACTCGGAGCCTTTGGTTTTTGGGGAATGATACTAGGACCAGCTATCACCGCATTTTTCTTAGCACTTTTGAAGTTGATAGAGCAGCATCAGAGATTACATCAGTAGGGTTAAGGGTTAAGGGTTAAGGGTTAAGAACGGTGACACAATCATCTTAAGAGCAAAAGCTTTTGTACGATACGAGACTTAGTCCCGTCATGTATCTTTCAAAAGATTGGAAATTTTTCAAAAGTCTAGATGTGGTGTAAGTTGTACTGGATGTGAACCCGATAGCGCACTGCTGTGCGTGGAGAGGTGAACTCCAGTGCAAATTGCGCGCAGCTAGGCTTTTGAAAGTTTGTTGTTGAAGTAGAACCATAGAATAACTGCTACTGCCATCATTACCGCGCTTAAACTCTGCCCCATCGTCAACCATCCATCAAACAAAAAGCCCAACTGAGAGTCAGGTTGTCTCCAAAACTCTGCTACAAAACGCATCAGGCCATAGGTAAACCCGTAAAGCAGGATCAACTCTCCGTTAAAACGCTTGTGCTTGCGATACATAAAGATGACTAAGAAGACAATAAAACCCTCAAGAAATGCTTCGTAAAGCTGGGAGGGATGACGCAACACACCATCTACATAGATACCCCAAGGCACATCTGTTGCGCGTCCTACCAACTCCTGGTTCAAGAAGTTGCCAATACGTCCAAATATATAACCTACAGGAACAGCAAGCGCCACAACATCCATAATAACACCAAAGGAGACTTCTTTATGACGTTTGTGGTAGTACAAAGAACCTAAAAACCAACCAATGACGGCACCATGATAACTCATACCACGTATACCTACAAACTCTCCCTCCTGGTTGAAAGGGTTAAAGATCTGCCATGGATGGCTTAGGTAATAGCCCGTATGAGAGTCGTAAAAGAGGATGTAACCCAGACGTGCGCCTAAGATAATGCCGATCTCGATATAGATAAAGTAGTCATCCAGCTGTTTCTGCGCTATAGGCAGTTTGTCTCGGCTCACAATGTTTTTTGCGATATAGAGTGCGCTTATAAGCGCCAAAACATACATCATCCCATACCAATGTAATGGAAATGAGAAGACAGTAAAGGCTATGGGGTTAAAGTGTTCGTATATATGATTCCAGTAATACATTCTTATCCTTAAAAGGTGATGACTTTCCAGTCGTTTTGCAGTGCCTCGGTGAGACGTTCACCCGTGTGTTCCGGTGTAATACCCACTCTTTTTAGTTTTTCAGTGACACCATAATCATCACTACAGACCACACAAACAGAGGTTTCTACACCACTTTCTTGGACGGTCTTAAGCATGGACTGAAGTTCACTGTTCTCTGCCAAGACTCTAGCAGAAGGTCCCCAGACCATAAGATGGGCCTCATCCCAATAACCTCGGGGTAAAATGACACTTCCATAAAGCAAGATCATCTTTTTTGCCACTTCGACCTCTTCAGTCGACCAGACGATCAACAGACGGTTCAATACCCACCTTTTTGCGCTTGATACAGTTCACAAGCTCTGATATGCTTTTCACTTAGGGCTGGAAAGTAGTTGCAGATGGCCTGATAGTCCATCTCATCTTCCAACATTCCCAATATATCAGTTACAGCGATCTTTGTCTCACGAATATAAGCTTTTTCAAACCCCGTTCGTGAAACCACTTCGATCAACGCATTTATATCTTCATTCATCAGCGCACTCATTTCTCTTGCAAGACCTCAGCTATGAGCTCTATAGGATTTTTAAAGATCGTCTCTTCATTACCGGATTGATACAGTGAATCATTGATCTGCATACGACAAGCAGAACACTCAGCAGAGACCACTTGGGCCCCAGTCTGCTTGATCATAGCAGCCTTAGGGACACCTGCAGCCTTAGCAAAATGGTACTTTTCTGTCTGCATCGTCACCCCACCAAAACCACAACAGGCATTAGGGTCACTCATCTCTGTCAGGGCATAGTTTTGTTTGATCAATTTACGAGGCTCTTCATGAATCCCTTGCATCTTTCTTGCGTGACAAGGATCGTGATAGGTCACAGTTAAGTCACTACGACCTTTTGAGGCCAAAAGATGTTCAAGGTGGGTATGATTTTCTAACCACTCAGTCGCCATAAATATCTTGTCTCTCAACTTAATGGCACGTGCTTTCCACTCTGGCTGATCATGGAAGTAGTGTTCATAATCTATCTTTATCATTGCAGAGCAAGTTGCTTCAGGAATGATGATGGCTTCAACATCATCTATAAAGCTCTCAAAATACTCAATGTTTTTCTTTGCGTTATGATCTACTGTCCCAAAGTCACCTGTAAAGTAAGCCGGAGCACTACAGCAGAGCTGCTTTTTAGGGATGAAAGCATCGATCTCAAGTGCTTCGAGAATACTCAAAAGTCCCTTGCCTATCTCAGTATAGTTGTAGTTTGCAAGACAACCAATAAAGATGGCCACTTTACGTTTACCCCCATTAGAGATGTTTTCAGGGTTGGCATTTAAAAAAGAGGTTTTACCCATACTTGGAAGCATACGGTCTTTTTTAATGATCGGCAGGCTAAAGCGTGGCTCCATCGAGTTTTGCTCTGCTTTGATCTTGAAACCACAGGTCTGAAAGACATAACCGAGTTTGAAAAGTACATCCATCGTAAAACGGTGGCGCAGCAGATAGAAAAAAGCACGTTTGAAAAAAGCGATACCAAACTTGTCTGCAATGTCAGCACGTACCTGTTCAATAATCATGTCTGTAGGAAGAGACTTTGGACAGATGTCCACACAGTTAGTACATAAAAAACAGCTTTCAAAGATATCTTTAGCCGTTTTGTCCAACTCAAGTTGACCATTTTGGTAAGCTCCCAACAGGTCAATAAAACCACGCGGAGAAGTGACCTCGTCAGCATTAACATTGTGAATGGTACAAACTGGGATACACATACCACACTTGATGCACTCATCACTGATCTCTGTATAGTTGAAGATATCTTCCGGACGTTTTTGCATGCTACTCATCTATACCGTCTTGCTAAAGGTCTTTTTTGAGCCTGCATGTTGTTTCATGTAGGCGTCAAAGACCATCGCGATATTACGGATAAGCAAAGTTCCCGTCTCAGAACAGGTAATGTGGTTCATATCCATCACTACCAGACCCTCTTCGATAAAAGGCTGAAGTCCCGGAAGGTCTTCTTTAAAGTAGGTATTGAAATCTACATCGAACTCTTTGTTGAAGCGCTTGATGTCCATCTTAAAGTTACTCATAAGCTCCATGATGACATGCTGACGGATCATGTCATCTTCATTTAACATCACACCACGTTCAAACGGCAGTTTACCCGCTTCGATAGATGCTTCGTACTCTTTCATATCTTTAAAGTTCTGCGCGTAGTAGTCTACACCCTCACCAATGGAGGTCAGGCCACCGCCCACCAGATCAGCGCCGCCTTTAGTGGTGTAACCCTGGAAGTTACGGTGGAGTTCACCCTTCTCTATGGCTTTAAAGAGCTCATCTTCAGGCTTTGCAAAGTGATCCATACCAATCATCTTGTAGCCATTTTCTGTCAGATAGTCGATGGTGTACTGCATGATCTGCAGCTTCTCATCAGGAAGTGGCAGTGTGGTCTCATCGATCTTACGCATCGTCTTTTTCAACCAAGGCACGTGTGCATAATTGAAAACTGCAAAACGATCAGGGTTGAGTGTCAAAGCAAGGCGGAGTGTCTCTTTAAAGGTCTCTAAGGTCTGGTAAGGAAGACCATAGATAAGATCGACGTTGACAGAGACCATATTGTACTTACGTGCTAAGTCCATTGCTGTTTTTGTAACATCGTAAGGTTGTACACGATGCACTGCGACCTGAACCTTTTCATTAAAGTCCTGAATACCAAAGCTTACACGGTTGAAGCCCTGCTCACTCATCACCTTCATCTGATCTTCATTGATGTGACGCGGATCGATCTCACATGAGATCTCAGCATCAGCACTGAAGTTTTTAAAGTGAGATTTGATCATTTTGATGATCTCTTCAAGTTGCTCTGCTGTAAAGAAAGTTGGTGTACCCCCACCAAAGTGCATCTGAATAACTTCTCGAGAAGTATCAACATGTTTGATCAGGATGTCAAGTTCACGCTTTAGATAATCCATATAACGCAGCATCTTGTCCTCTTTGGAGGTAAAGACAACATTACAGCCACAAAAGTAACAGGCATTACGGCAAAACGGCAGGTGGAAGTAGAGAGAGAGTGGACGCGACGGATCTTGCGCTTCGAGTTTGTTGATGTAGGCATCGTAGGTAAAAGTGTCTTTAAACTCTAAGGCAGTCGGGTACGAAGTGTAACGTGGTCCCGGCTTCGAATATTTTATATATTTTGCAAAATCTAACATAAGCATCCTAACGGTGGGAAGAGTTCCCTAATATTAATACGCGATTATGCCTTTGAAGTGTTGAAAAAGGGGTTAAATGCTTTAGCTACTTGTTATAAAACAGCTCTATGCACTTTTTAAAATCACTGCAGCGTACACAACGCACAAAACAGCGTTGCTCTTTGGGCAGTGTGTAACTCGCTCCATTTCCAAAGTCTACGACCCAGGCATGGGGCGCGTTCCAGGCATAGGTACTCGCCGTCCAGTAGGTGGCATTTTTTTTATAGTAGACAAAACCTTTTTTGATCTTTCTGCCCGCCGGACGGTTGTTGTCGATAATGGTAGACATCTCACTCTCGCTGGGAAGCCACCAGTCATCAAAACCCGCATAGTCAAGCGACTCGCAGTTCTCTTTGGCCTCGTTCCATGTCAGTATGACCCCACGATTTTCAGCCACATCTTGCCACATAAAGGCCGTTGTCACGTCCGTTAGGACTTGAGCCTGAGAACTTGTGGCTACAAGTAAGAGAGAGAGCAAACCTTTTTGCATCAATACGCGATCTTTAATGAAAGACTGAACTCACGACCTGGTTTTGCAGTTGCCGTAATAAGATCACCCTGTGTATACTTAAGACTACTGTCAAGTAGGTTTTCTGCTTTAAATTTTATCATATAGGTAAAGTCACTATTTTCAAGATAATAGTTGTTAAGTTTCCACTGTGTCACAAAATCAAGCTTTGCAAAAGGCGCTTCATATATATCTTCATTTTTATCTGTTCCCAGTGCTACAATACGCTTACCAATTTGGTTGAACAAGAACAGAGCACTGTCTCCTCTGTCCATATCATCATACCCTAAAATAAAGTTTGCCACATAAGGGGACTGACCCTGCATCGGACGTTCAGTGGTCGTAAGACGGCTCGTAAAATCATTTGTCGGATCCTGATTAAGTTTGATATTTGACTGTATCAAAGCGACATTGGTAGCAAAAAGCAATTTATCCAAAGAACTTGTAATAAAACCAAAACGCTTTCTGTAATCCATCTCTACACCATAACTTACAGCTGACTCTGCATTTTGATAAGTCTCTTGAAAGGTATTATCTTGTGAGTCATCAAGCTTAATCACTTTTTCAATAGGGTTCTTAAACTCTTTGGCAAAAAGGGCAAAAGAGAAGACCTGATCCGCAGACATGTACCACTCATATTTTAGGTCATAGTGATTGATATAGGTTGCTTGTAGTTTTGGATTACCAAAAACAATATTTTCTGTAATAGGGTCTTTATAACGACTGTTACTAAATTCACGAAAATCTGGACGGCTGATGGTTGACGCATAAGCAAAACGTAGTTGCATATCATCTTTATCAAAACGATAGGTCACCCCCAGTGAAGGAAAAACATCTTTTGTAACTAAGGGATCATACACTGCTGCTGCATCACTTAACTGCTGTGAAGAGTCTTCATAACGCGCAGAAGCAACAATGTCAAAGTCATGTGTCACAGAGAGCAGTTGCTTAAGATAAAACGCTGTTACGTCCTGAGTGGCATGATAGGAGTCTGTATCTCGATAAGAGGCAGAAAAGTCCAAATCCCGCTCATATTTACTATAAACAGTATCCATGTCGTCTTGCACCTCATCAAAATTACTACTAAGTATCTTGAAACGACGACTATCAAAATCACGGCTTTTATTGTAGATAAAAACACCTGCTTGGGTATAGTTATCATTGTCATTAAGCTCAAATGGTAACGAGAGGTCTGCACGGTAGTTACTGACCTGATCTTTAAGAATAAAGTAGTAATACCAGTTTTTTCGATCCCAATTCAGACCTGAACTTTGATGTAGGTAATTGTATTCAACAGTGCCAGGTTCATCTCTATTAGCCGTAGAATTTTCAACTGCCCAATCTATTTTCAAGTTGTCAAAATAACCATCAGTTGTGTTTGAAAAATGCAAATCATTCACACCGCTAAGCTGGTTGGAGATCAGACCTTTTTCAACATATTCATAATAGGTCTTTTCTCTATCATCTGTCGCTCCAACATAATCAATAGAGGACAATGTTGTTCGATTACTTGTATGTTGAGAGGTAAAAAATGTATATTTAATTTTATTATGTTCAAAGTAATCTGCACCAACATTGAGCATACCCGCCAGTTCTGTATTAAAAGTTGTCACATCTGCATCAGTATGATTATCATGAAAAACTTTTTTAGAATTAATGTCATAAAAGTATTTGTCATACTGTGTCTTTATGTTTTCTGATGTCTGCTTATAATAGACTGTTCCAGATGCACCCAAGGTTAAGTCGTCCGTAATACCAAAACTCTTTCCAGCTGAGACTTCACCCTTAAAACCAGGAGCGAGGCTTATCTGTTCATGGTTAAGTGAACGGCTTTTGATCACATCTTGAGTAACAACACGTCCGCCTACAAGATTACCATCTGCTAGCGCACTTTTTGGTAAGGGCGTACTATTATCTGCATTGGTCGTAACATCTTGTCCAGTAGAGCTATTGACAAGTACCTCTAAACCTAAAGAGGCATAGCCATCATCTTTTTCAGGTATATCCTTACTTTTAATCAGTACCGTACCCCCTCCAAATGATGCAGGGAGATCACCTGTATAGGATTTTTGGATCGTGATACTCTGTACCACGGACGTAGGAAAGATGTCCAAGGGAACAACACGTTTTGTTGGTTCTGGAGAGGGAACATGAAGATCATTGAGCATGACCGTAGAATAACGATCACCCAGACCACGAACATAAACATACTTTCCGCCAACAATCGTAATACCACTGACACGTTTGAGTGCCGAGGCGACACTACTATCACCACTTTTGGCAAACTGCTCGGAACCAAGGACATTACCTACAGCATCACTGTTACGCTCTTCTGCAATAACAGATGCAACAGAACCCTCAACATGTGGTGCAAGGACAACAAACTCTTCAAGTTCCATAGATGCTGGTGAGAGTTCCACATGTTTACTGACACTCTCATTAGCCATGACCTTTACCTTGAATGTCTGTGAACTGAACTTACTGTGAATAATCGAAACGGTCTGCTCACCTGCCGGTAGATTCAGATCAACAAATCCTTTAGCATTCGTTTTAACATCGACCTTTTGACCTTTGACAAAAACACGTGCACCTGAAACAGGTGTTTGGTCTTCTGATGAGACCAGTGTCATCATCAGAACACCATTTGCTTTAATATCAGCCTTGCTCGCGTTGTTCTCAATTACAGCGATCTTTGGTGCTTCATCATCTTCAAATGCAAGTGTATTATCCTCTTTCAAAGATACTATCACCTGAGACTCTTTACCTTTTTTGATCATAAAGTTCTTTCTGAAAAAAGCCTTTGGGACTCCATTTTCAACCGCGATTACTTGTATTTGAAAATTGCCAATAGGAAGTATAGAGTAGACATATCCGTCATTGTCTGTTGTAAACTCAGCTTGCTTTAATCCAAAACCTTTGATCCCAGCTGTCTGCTGCATTACTTTTTTAAAAATAACAACTTTTTGGTCCGCCATAGGCTTACCGTCTTTCATCAAATAAAAAGAAAGCTCTCCAGTATCGATCGCAAAAAGTGAAGCTCCAAAAAGGACCACCATCAATAAAATTCTCATAATGTGCACTCCCAAGGGTTGTTTTGGCATTTTTCCATGTTCTTTCTAAGTTCCGTCGCCTTCTCAAAGAGATCAGGTCGTGTCAGTTCACGCAGCTCTTTTTCACTCTCTTCGAAGTCACCGACCATATAATAAGCATAACCCAATGCATAGCGAATATTTTCATCTTCAAGAAGTCCTGCACGTTCTAATGCACTTGCTGTTGCGACCACACGTTCATACTCACCAAACTCCAAGTAGATGGCAATACGCTGTTTGTACTTCTCTTTAGTGTCGGTCAGCTGTGCATTTTTATAAAGAGCCAATGTGAACTCTCTCGCACGTCGCAGCATCTCTGCCGCCTCTTTGGTGTACTTGGGATCTTCTATAGAAGCCTCTTCAAAAAGGTTCGCCGCGGCATGGATCATATCCTGGTCTAGGTAGAGGTGTGCCAACATCACTGTCATCTCTGCACTTTTTGGAAACTCTAAATTTCCAACTTCTGCCAGTTTGGTCGCTTTAACAACGGCACCACTTTTACGCAGTGCCCCTACAAAAGAGAGGTAGGTCTTGGCGTTTGGTTTTTCGTGATTCAAATAGACCGTGGCATCTTCTAAAGCACTTTGGTAAAGTTCCATCTCAATAAAATAGTTGAAACGCTGCTTATAAACTGCGTAGTACTCAGGAAACTTTTTATTGACCAAAGCCAATGTCTCTAGTCCCTGCTCTTTTTGCTCAAGCTTCCAGTAAGACTCCGCTTTGAGTGCCAAAAGCTGCGGCTTTGCTAAAGCTAGCTTGCCCGCCTTGTCCAAAGCATCGATGGTCCCCTGATAGTCACGGAGTTTAAAGTTGTTCTGCGCGATATAGAGGTAGATGCTTGGATCACTCTGCCCTGCTTCTATCGCCTTGTAAAACTGCTCATTTGCCACCTTGAAAAGTTGCTGTTTCGTAAATATCAGCCCTTTAAGGGTGTAGAACATCACGAAGTCGAACTCTTTTTGAGTCGTATCCGCTTCGTTTAGTGTCTCTGCTGCACGGGCGTAGTGGCCATCTTTCATCAAGAGTGCCGCGAGTGCGACGTGGTCTACATCATCGCTGCTTTTTTTCTCTGTTGCAAAGAGACTCAGTTGTAAAAGTGTCAGTAGTATAAAAAATATTTTCATTGTGCTTCTCTTATTGGAGATCAAATCTGATCTTCTGTTTGGCCCAGACTTTGACGTTCTGGCCTTTGTACTGTGCCGGAGTAAAGACCCAGCTTCTCACACCTGCTTTTGCCACATCATCGAAAACACCGGCCGGTTCTGACTGAAGGATTTTGACCTTCTCGATCTGACCGCTTTTGTTGATAAGCAGGTTCATTAGAACAAAACCTGTCACACCATTTTTGCGTGCAGACTTTGGGTACTCCATGGCAGAGCGTTGCGCCGGTTTGGGCTTGACATCGACCGAGTCACCTGTCATCACTACATCTTTACCTACGTCACCCAGTAAGTTGTCATCCATCCCCATGTCGTCACTTGCAAAAGCATCAAGACCTGTGTCGATCCCACTAAGTGATGAGCTCATATTCGGTGTCGGTGCCGAGTGCTTTTTCGCTGCTTTTTTACGCTTTGGTTTTGGTTTTGGCTTCGGTTTTGGTTTCGGCTTGACCATCTTCTGGATCTCAAAGTTGGCACTGCTCGCCTTTTTCTTGGTCTCATGTACCCCGCCTGCCTCATTCATCATGATAACGGTTCCAAAGACAAAGACCACACCAAAGATCATCCACAAAATGGACTTGATGTAGAGGCCAAGTGTTGGTTTACGCACCTTAGCCGACCTCTTTTTTGGTCGCTACCGCAACATCGCTCGCACCCGAAAGACGGCACTGGTCAACGACGTCAATAAGTTTGTCCACAGAGATGGTGTCATCTGTGATTACAAGCACTGATTTTTCTGTCGCTGCACGTAACATCTCACGAAGTTTTCCCTGTATCGCCCATGTCTTCACCGGTTGTCCATCAACATAGGTCTCACCCGTGTTGTCGATGTAGACACGGATCACCTTCGAAGAGGCACGAGATGCTGATGAAGCACCTGGGCGCTCAAGGTCGAGTTTCATATCTTTGGTAAAGGTCGAACTCACCATAAAAAAGATCAACAATATAAACACCA
>WGDB01000096.1 GCA_015493495.1 Helicobacteraceae bacterium
GTCTTTATAAAATTGACTTTCAACATCCGAAAATGTCTAGTTCAACTTACTTAGTTTTCAATGATCTCAAACTTTTAAAAGCTTCTACATGAAGTCTCTCTGAGTCGTTTTTAACAACGTCTCTTCGTTTGTGGACGGGAATTATAGGAGATTCTAACTTCAATGTCAAGTACTTTTAGAAGGAATTTGTAAATTCTTTTGGATTTGTATATTTAGGTAATAGTTTGTGTCTTTATGTTTATATTTGGGCTACATTTTTCTTTAAAAGACATATATATGTATAGCTTAGAATTTTATATGGCGAGATAAGACAAAATATTTACCAAATGTTGTAAAAAATGAGGTATAGTGCTGACATAACTAAGGCCTCATACTATGGGCCCTCAAAAGGATTTATATGGGTTTATATGATCGTGATTACGCAAGAGAAAATCTTGCAGGATATGGGCAACGTTCAGAAACTAAGATTGTTTCGTTTGTAAAAGAGACTTACAAACTATTTGCTGCCTCTTTAATGGCAGGTGCTGCTGGAGCTTATGTGGGTGTACCACTGGCTGCAACAATACAAGCGTGGTTTATTCCACTTATTATTTTAGAGTTTGCACTACTCTTTGGGCTCTTTGCTGTCAAACGTAAGCCAGGCATCAACCTGATCGTTATGTTTAGTTTTGTCTTTATGACAGGACTTATGACGGCACCTCTATTAGCTTATACACTTGGTATGAGTGGTGGAGCAAGTATTGTTGGTAATGCTTTTGCAATGACTTCTGTTATTGTTGCGGGAATGAGTTACTTTGCTGTTAAGACCAAAGCGGACCTGACGAGTTATGGAAAGCCTTTGATGATCGCACTTTTTGTGATCATTGGTTTCTCTATCATCAATCTCTTCTTAGGAAGCCCTTTGATGTCAGTGATCATCTCCGCTGCCGTAGTCTTTGTTTTCAGTATTATGGTTGTTTATGACACACAGAACATCATGAATGGTGCCTATGAGACACCAATTGATGGTGCAATAGCACTTTATCTTGACTTCTTAAACATCTTTACCGCACTGCTTCAGCTACTTGGTATCTTTGGTGGCGACGACTAACACTTTTTTAAGAGCTTCGGCTCTTTACCTGCTCACTTCGAACTACCCTCTTCAATAATGTTATAATACCACCAATATAATCTAAGGAAACACATGTCTAGATCAAACACTTCCAGTGTAGAGATGGATGACGGCATTAAAATTGCTTTCAAAGCCCGCTCTAAAAAAAACACTTTCGGTACCAATACTGACCCCAATGCAAAACAAGAGACAGGAACACGTCAATCACTCTCGGACAAGGCCAAGGCCAAAGCCAAGAAAAAAGCCAAAATGGCCAAACAGTCTAAAAGAAAAAACAAGTAAATGACAACACAAGTCCACCCCGCTCTTTACCGTGTTATAGATGCCAATCTTAATCGCTTGAAAGAGGGTGTCCGTGTTATTGAAGATGTTGCGAGATATGTCCATAATGACAAGGTGCTTGCCACCAAGTTAAAAGAGATACGTCACCAAAGCAGAATTGATGACCTCCAAAACCTTCTGAACTCCAGAGACAGTGTAAATGATGTCTTAAGACCAACACTAAGTAGTGAGATGAACCGAGACTCTTTAGAGAGTATCATCGTTGCTAACTATAAACGGGCGCAGGAATCTTCTCGTGTTTTAGAGGAGTTGTACAAGATAGTAGATCCCACACTCTCTGAGAACTTTAAGTCCTTACGCTATGCACTCTACCAACTCGAAAAAGAGAACCTTCTTAGTTCTGAATAAAAATAACTTCAAATTCCAAATAATCCAGAGGATAGTTCTGCATTAACCGTTTCATCTCTTTATATCCCAAAAGATTACGATGTCCACTTACCCCACTTTTTTTGATATAACGAAACATCTCACGTACTGAGCCAAACTCAAGTCTATACTGAACGATCTCGATCTCTGCACAAAAATAGCGCTTGGCCATCGCAATGACCTCTTCGCTACTACGTAGCAGCGGTTCTACTCCCGCGACCTTAAAAAGTGTTTTAAAGGTGCTGCCACTGAAAATAGCCAACGAAAGGGGTCTGTTTAGTGAGGCAACATTACCAAAAACACCCTCTAAGTCATCTGCCCACTGAAGTGCTGATGCTGAAAATATACGCTCAAAGTTGTGATAAGAGAGTTGTTCAAAAAGTGCTACATCATTAAAATCACCATAAATACACTCCACCACATCTACGTGATTTGCCTCTTTAGGATGCAACTCTAACATACGTGGGGCAAAGTCTACTCCTACAAAATGAGAGACAGGCCAGTCAATGGCATTAAAAAGCGCCCCTTTGCCACAACCAAGATCTAAAACCGTTCTGGGTTGACGCTCTAGGTCATCCACAAGTTTTTTAACCACCTTCTCTTGAATGATGTTGTAGTTTCCGTAATCTTCTGCATATTTAGAAAACTCGTTTTGTACCTTCATCGGCGGTTCACAATCAATGAAAAGATAAAAATGAACAACAGGGTCAATACAATTGTTGCCCCACTTGGTAAAGAGAAAAAGTATGAACTGCTCATACCCACGATTACTGCCACTACTGAAAACAGCAAGGCTATCAAAATCGTTTTGGCAAAGCCCTGTCTAAAACGTAAAGCTGCCACAGTCGGGATGACCATCATCGCACCGATCAGTAAGGTCCCCACAATACGTATGGAGAGCGCGATAATGATAGCAACAATACTCACTAATAAGAAGTTAAGCATGTCGACCTTAATACCACTGGTTCTCGCCACCTCTTCGTCATAAGCTATAAAGTAGAGCTGTTTGTAAAAAACCCCCAATAAACTCAAAGCAATCACACCAAAAAGAGACATCACCACCAGATCATTTTTAGTCACAGAAAGTATAGAGCCAAATAGATAGGAAAAGAGTGAACTGTTAAATGCTCCGGCTAAGGAGACAATGATGACAGCAAGGGCAAGAGAGCCCGAAAGCATGATCGCTAACACAGAGTCAGAGTAGAGATGAAAATAGCTACGAAGATACTCAATGATCCATGCGCTCAACAGTGCAGCGACTACCGCCATCCACAAGGGATTGCTCCCTGCGATCACACCAACCGCCACACCGACCAAAGCCGAATGGGCTAAGGTCTCTGTAATCATAGAGTAACGACGCAGAACAATAAAAGAACCACTGATCGCTGCGAGAATGGCAATAATGATTCCCGCGACAAAGGCACGGATCATAAAGTCGTAAGAGAGCATTTCTAACAATATTGCTCCTTTGGAGCAGGTGAATGGTCGATGATAAATGATAAGCAGGTTGTCGTTGATCTTCTCATTTTGTTATGCTCCCTTTTCTATTGCTCTTATTTTATACTGCAATTTTTCACAGATCAATGATGATGATGGTTATGAATAAGATGGGCATCTATACCATAGAGTGCACTCATATCATCACAACTGATCGCCTCTTTGGGATTATTGCAGGTCAAAAGCGTTTGGTTCACGGTAAACAATCTTCCAATGTCATCTGCGATCACTCCTATGTCATGCGTTATAAAGATGATCGTCATCTTCTCTTGCGCGTTAAGCTCTTTTAATAACTTATAAAAGCGTTTTTGAGAGATGACATCAACACCGGTGTTAGGCTCATCCAGTATCAAGACCTCTGGCTTGGACGCGAGGGCCCTTGCTATCATGACACGCTGTCTCTGACCACCCGAAAGCTCACCTACCAGTTTGTTTTGAATGTCAGTGACATCCATCTTTGTCATCGCTTCTTCAATAGCTTCTCTGTCTTCTCGCGTCGCTTTTGCAAAAAATCCTTGTGTGGCGATACGACCCATTTTTACAACCTCTAAAACAGTGGCTGGAAAGTTTTGGTCCAACCCTGCCGCACGCTGTGGAACATAGCCTATTTTGGACCAGCGTTTAAACTTTTTAAAAGGCTGTCCAAAAAGTTTTATGTGCCCTGAAGTCGGTTTTTCCAATCCTAATAAAAGGCGAATAAGCGTTGTTTTGCCTCCACCATTTGGCCCAATGATCGCACAGTAATCTCCAGGAAGAATCGTCAAAGAGATCTCTTCTAAGATACTCTGCTCATTAGCACGAAAAGTAAGGTTACTTACCTCAAAGACTGGAGATATGAATTTCATTGACATCTCATTGCACTGCTCAGTTTTTCAAGATTACTTCTCATACCATCAACATAGGACATATGTGCTTTTGCTTGACGTGCTGTGATGTTGGCTAAAGGCTCCAAATAATCCACCTTTACACCATTTTCCTGCGCCAAAGCATTGATCATACGATCACTTACAAAAGATTCAAAGAAAAGAACATCAATCCCTCTTTTTTTAATCATCTTTGAGAGTTCCGCCATTTTTTTTGCATTCGTGAGAGCATCAGGAGAGAGACCACTTAAAGAAGAGACATGAAACTTGTAACGTGGGGCCACATAACCTAAGATATTATGCTGTAACACCACCTCTCTGACTGCACACTCTTTAAAACCCTTTGCGTATTCCTCTTCCAAAAGTGTGAGCTCATTCATATAACTTGCAGCATTACTTAAGAAAAAGGCCTCATCTTCAGGCTGTAGTTTGACCAGTTCAAGCGTGATCTTTTGTGTTAAAATCTTCATGTTCTCTATGTCTAACCAGTAGTGTGGGTCATAATGTTCATGATGATGGTGGGTATCCTTTTCGTTCTCATGGATCTCTTTTAGCGCAACAAACTGACTCATGTCCAACATGTTTTCATTCACATTCAACTTCTTGATCCAAGGTTCTAGACTGGCACCACTATAAAGGAAAAGTGCACTTTTTTTGATCTCTATGATCGTTTTTGGTGTGGGCTCAAAACTATGGACTTCCACACCAAAAGGGATCGCCATCTCAACGTCCATTTTCTCTCCGCCAATATGTTTAGTAATATCATAAAGCGCAAAGGTACTCGTCGTTACCTTGAGTCTTTTCTGTCCGCCTGAAACATCCGTTTGCATTAAAAATAGTACACTCATAAATGACAATAAAATAACTATTAATATAAAAACTTTTTTCATATTTATCCCAAAAACAGTACCCTAAGGCCTTTTAATGCTCTAATTATACCCTACTCACTGTGATAGAAAATCTGTTTTTAACTTTTTTCGCTATAATTCGCGAACTAATCTTATATAAGGTCTATCAATGACAAGCATTTTGCTTATAACTCAAATCGTTTTAGTGGTGATCATCGTAATCGCTGTCTTACTTCAAAAAAGTTCAAGTATTGGTCTTGGCGCTTACAGTGGCTCAAATGAGTCTGTTTTCGGAGCTAAGGGTCCAGGTAGCTTTTTAGCTAAAATGACATTCTTTTTCGGTTTTCTTTTTGTTGTCAACACGATAACACTTGGTTACTTCTACGCTCAAGAGAGCAGCGCCTCTGTAGTTGACAATATTGCAGAGACAACTGATGTTGCTGCTCCTGCAGCCGCACCGGTTACTGAAGCACCTAAAGCAGTACAACTTCCTGCAGCAGAAGCTAACACAACAAAATAGTCAGATGCGTAAGCTTTTTTTCCTTACGCTCCTTCCACTATACCTCTGGGCAGATGCCCATCTTTTTGTATTTCACCGTTTTGATGATAACAGACACCCTACAACCAACACCTCCACACAGACACTTCGTGCTGAATTTGAATACCTAAAAAAGCATCACTACCAAGTCATCTCACTTAAACAGTTACATCAAGCACTGCAAAATGGTGAAGAGATCAGCGACAAATGGGTGGTCTTAACAATAGATGACAGTTTCAAAAGTTTCTATAACAACGGCCTGCCCCTCTTTAAAGAGTATCACTACCCTTTCACCCTTTTTGTCTATGTACAAGCTACTGTAGGCAACTATGGAGATTATATGTCATGGGAGCAGATCAAAGAGACCGGAAAGTACGGAGAGATCGGTTTTCACTCATACGCACACCCACATCTTGTCTCTATGAGTGATCAAGCCATCATCAAAGACTCTAAAAAGGGCTTGGACATCATGCAAAAGCAACTGGGCTACAAACCTAAGTACTATGCCTACCCTTACGGTGAGTACAATGCACGTGTACGAAAACAGTTAGAGACTTTTGACTTTGACCTTATTATCAACCAAAATGCTGGTGCGGTCGATAAACATAGTGATATGCATGACCTTGATCGTACGGCATTGACCGGTGCCAACAACATAAAAGTAAAACTTCGTACAAAAACATTGCCAACCACATGGATTAATCCAAAAGATTGGCCAAAAAATGGTAAAATCACGACACTGAAAGCCACTTTACCCAAAGAGGTAAAAAAGATAGAGTACTATATCTCTGGTCAGGGTTGGAAAGTAGCTACCCTCAAAGACGGAAATCTGGCTGCTCACGTCAACCAAAGACTAAAGATGCATCGCACCCGTATCTTTCTAAAAAGTGGTAATCGTCAAAGCAGTTTAATGCTAGTAAAACCTTAAGGAGAAACAATGACAAACGACATCATCGAAGAGTGTAAATTAAACATGGAAGGCTCCGTAGAACATATGTTCCACAGCTTTAAAGGACTACGTACAGGTAAGGTTATGACGAGCATTCTTGATGGCATCAAAATCGATTACTATGGTACACCCACTGCACTTGACCAAGTAGGTTCAGTCATCGCTACTGATGCAACGACTATCGTTGTCTCTCCATGGGAAAAACCTCTTGTTGCAGATATTGAAGCAGCGATCGCTAAGGCGAACATCGGTGTCAACCCAAACAGTGATGGGGAAAAGATTATCTTGAACTTCCCGCCTATGACAGTTGAACAGCGTAAAGAGACCGTTAAAAAGATGAAGGGCATGGGTGAAGATGCTAAGGTATCTGTCCGTAATGACCGTCAAAAAGCAAACAACGACATCAAAAAGCTTGAAAAAGA
>WGDB01000097.1 GCA_015493495.1 Helicobacteraceae bacterium
AGTAAAGATATCAGTGATGTCAAATACATCTTGATCGATGATGAACCTTTTACCTCTTTTACACTTAAAGAGCATGGGAGTTTCAGTGTATGGGGCTTTGGTTTTCATATTGCAGTAGATGCTTCTTTAGCTATTTTGGCGGCTCTGGAGAGTATGGATGTTGAGACGATTCGTATTAAACTCTTGCACTTTAAGGGCATCAAAAAACGTTTTGATATCGTCTCAAAAGGTGAAAAAAGTATCATTATCGATGACTATGGTCATCATCCTACAGAGATAGAAGCGACTATGAACTCTGTTAAAGAGTATGCAAAACTTAAAAACATAAAGCAGATCACAGCCATATGGCAACCTCATAAATATTCACGAACCATAGACAACCTGGAGGCATTTACTAAATGTTTCGAGGGGGCAGACCGCTTGATCATCCTGCCTGTCTGGGCAGCCAGTGAGTCAGAGCAGTTTATAGACTTTAAAAACGAGTTTAGTGCTTATGAGTTGAGTATGATGGATTATGTCAAACGTGAAGGTGAGACACTAAACCTGGTCAAGCATGATGAGGTCATAGAGACATTGGACACGGGGATCATCGTCGGTTTTGGTGCGGGTGATATCACCTATCAGATGCGAGGAGAGAAGTAGTGGCTTATCTCTACGGACTCATCGTTGTAGGACTCTTTTTTGGAGTGATGCACTTCTTTACCGAGTTAAAGCTCTCTCAAAAAATACAAGCTTCTTTGCTTGTTGTAATCATTGTAAGTGGTGCCATCTTTTACAACCATCTCCAACAAGAGCGTGCAGCGCATCTTCGTCAGGTACTTTTAGAGTTTAAGCAAGGTAAAGATCTGCGTTGTAAAGGTCTTACGGTCAACAACAAAATGTTTACACTGAGTATTGGGACACAGACCTTTATAGCAAACAAAGAGAGTGGAAATGTGGGTGTGATGCTTATTGCAAGTGAGTGTGAATGAGTCTAAATAGCTTAATAGAGAGACTGGACCTCAGTGGCCATATCGACTCTTTTAACAGCTTCTTTAGTCGTGAAAAACCACTTTTTATAGAGGGTGATCAAGAACGTCATCACAGCTATATCCAAGCATTGGACAAACTTACATTCAATTCACCTCCAAGGGTAGGCTCTTTCAGACCCATCACTTCGCATCTTAAAAAACAGGGTGCTCTGCGCTTTGAGCAGATCTTTGAGGTCATTAAAGTGGTACGCTATTTTCATACCCTTAAAAATAGTGCTTTTGAAGGTATTATCGGGGAGTGGATGCATAAGATCATCATCCCTGAACGTTTCAGTGAAGAGGTCGCTTCGTACTTTGACTTGGAGGGACGTTTTAACGAGGAGTTGGATGAAGAGCTTTTTGGCCTTTCTCAACGTATCAAGGTGATAAAGTCAGACATTAATGCTTCGATGAAACGTACTCTTTACAGCTCTAAGATCACACCTTACCTTGTAGATACTCAAGTCCATTACATCAATGATGAAGAGTGTCTGCTGATGCGTGGCGGCTTTAACCATGTCTTAAAGGGACAGGTCGTAGGACGTACAAGTGGTGGTTTTTTCTATGTAGTCCCTGACAGCCTCTCCAAAAACCGTGATCAGATCCGTAGTATAGAGACCATGCGTGAGGTGAAATTTTATGAGTATGCCAAACAGTTCTCCAAAGTGCTGTCTGAACTGCTCCCTTTTATAAACTTTATAGACAAAGAGTTTGAAAGGTTTGACCACTATCAAGCGAGAGTACATTTTGCGCGATCTAAAGATTTAGCGATCATCAAAGCCCAAAGAAACAGGGTCATCAAGTTAGTAGAGTTTGAACATCCTGCACTACATAAACCCAAACCTGTAACTGTGGATTTTAGTAAAAATGTTTTAATGATCACCGGTGTCAATGCAGGTGGTAAGACGATGCTGCTTAAAGCGATCTTGTCTGCAGCATTGATGGCGAAGTATCTTATACCGATGAAAGTGAACAGACATAAGTCTGTCATCGGGAACTTCAAACGTTTCGAAGCGATTATCGATGATCCTCAAAATGTTAAAAACGACATCTCTACCTTTGCTGGACGTATGCAGCAGTTCTCGCAGCTTTTTTCGCAACATGATGCGCTTATAGGCGTTGATGAGATCGAACTTGGAACAGACAGTGATGAAGCGGCAGCGCTTTTTAAAGTGATCTTGGATGACCTGATCGCCAAGGGACAGAAGATCGTTGTGACGACCCACCATAAACGTCTGGCGGCTCTAATGGCAGACCGTGACGATGTAGAGTTGATGGCAGCGATCTATGATGAAGAGAAACGACAACCTACCTATGAGTTTTTACAAGGGATCATTGGTAAGTCTTATGCCTTTGAGACAGCCTTACGTTATGGGATCATGCACTCTGTAGTGACGCGTGCCGGTGAGGTCTATGGTGAAAACCATGAAAAACTAAACCTGCTGATAGAACGGGGTGCTGAGTTAGAACGTGACCTTAAAAAGAAACAGACTCTTTTGGACGAGAAACTTGCACATGTCTCCCAACAAGAGCGCGACCTGCAAGAGCAAAAAGAGGCCCTTCGTCTTACTCTGGATACTGAGCGAAACAAGTTAAAAGAGAGTTATGCCAGTTCTATTTCCAAGGCAAAAGAGGCTGCACGCCAAAGTAACATAAAAAGTGTTCATAAAAAGATGAATGAAGCCAATGACGCGCTTCCTAAAGAGCAGGTGCCCAAACAAGAGACGGCTTATGAGTTGAAGGTGGGTGACTTTGTGAAGTACCGTAAAAGCAGAGGTACCATTATTAATCTCAAAGCTAAAGAGGCTATGATAGAGGTAGAAGGAATGCGTTTACGTGTCAAACGCAGCGAGTTGAAACCTTCAGGTAATCCACCTAAAAAAAGAGCGAAGACTCAGGTCCATCATAAAATAGAGCGCCGCAGTGGGCTGAAGTTAGACCTTCATGGTCTGCGTGCAGAAGAGGCAGAGGAGAAGATGGACAAATTTCTCTCTGATGCGCTTATTGATGGTTGGGATGAAGTAATTATCTATCATGGTATCGGTACAGGAAAACTTTCATATGCGGTTAAAAACTTTCTGATCGCCCACCCTAAAGTCAAATCATTTGACGATGCGCCACAGCATATGGGTGGTTTTGGCGCCAAAATCGTGCGTCTGTAGGAGTGACTATGCAAAATTTACAAGACATTATCCGTCTGGGCTCAAAACTGAGTGTCTTATATGTTGAAGATGACATTGAGATCTTAACCGAGACCGCTAATATCTTAGAAAAGATCTTTAAAAAGGTAGAGACAGCGAGAGATGGCAGTGAGGGGCTGATGATGTTCTCTACAGATCGTTACGATCTGGTCATCACCGACATAGAGATGCCCGAACTCAATGGTCTTGAAATGTCCAAAAAGATTAAAGAGATCGATTCACAGATCCCCATTATCGTTATTTCAGCGTACTCTAACAGCTCATACCTTATAGAGGCGATTAACATCAGTATTAACTACTATGTTCTTAAACCGATCCTTCTCCCTCAACTACTGACCACTTTGCATAGTGTTGTAGAATCCATAGAGAACAGAAGGATCGCCACTGAGTGTCATCAACGAGAGATGCAAGCATCTATAAAAGCCTCTAATGAAAAGCTCTTCCATGCGATGACTGAAAATGCGCCTAATCCGGTGATCATCTGTAATGGTCGCTACGTCTCATTTTATAATGATGCCTTCAAGGTTCTTTTTGATGATGATGAACTGCGCCGTCTTAAAGATGAAGAGTCGCAGCTTTTAGACTTTTTAGAGCTCAAGATCTCTGTTGATCAGCTGTTTAAAAGTGAAGATGAATTTATAGAAGACCTTGATTTTATGAATTTAGGCGACGATGAACCGGTAAAACTCTCCCTTAAGACAAAGCAGGGAAGCAAGATCTATATTATGTTTAAAAACACTTTGATGATGGATGATGAAGAGATACTAGTGATGTTTACCTTCAATGATATCACTGTCTTGTCGTTTCAAGACTATCAGCTTAAGCAGTATGACAAGGTGATGGGCAGACTGACAGAAAGTCAATATACAAACACATCTAAAGATGAAGCGTACAGTATTATAAACAAAACGGTATTTGAGGATGAAAAAAATGGATAAAAAGCACTACCTCGAAAGCGTTTCAAAACTCAACAAGTTCGCCCACTACTATTATGTCCTAGATGACCCTTTGACCACGGATGAAGTCTACGATAAACTCTACCATGAGGTCTTACAGTATGAAGAGACACATCCTCTAGAGGTGGCTGAGAACTCACCAACACAGCGGGTCGGTGGGTCGCCACTTGAGAAGTTTACCAAGGCATCTCATCCTAGCCGTATGTGGTCTCTTGAAGACATCTTCAATGCTGATGAATTAAAAAAGTGGTTGGAGAAGACACAAAAACTGGTAGATGACATCAGCTTTTATTGTGAGCCTAAGTTTGATGGTGCAAGTTTGAACCTTATTTATGATGGAGGTGTCTTAGTCCAAGCTATCACACGAGGCGATGGAGTTGTTGGTGAAGATGTGACGCAAAATTCTAAAACCATTCAGTCTGTTCCCTTGAAGATCGCACACCTTGAAAAGATCGAGATCAGAGGAGAGGTGGTCATTTTCAAAGATGAGTTTGAAAAGATCAACCAAGAGCGTATGAAAGCGGGCGAAGCACTCTTTGCCAACCCGCGTAATGCTGCTGCCGGGTCTTTGCGACAGTTGGACTCCAAAATCACAGCCAAGCGTAACCTTGTCTTTTTGCCTTATGGTATCGGTACCAATACCTTGGAAGAACCACTGCTCCATAAACGTATGGAACTGGTCTACTCTTGGGGTTTTAGAACACCACCGCGCCGTAAGACGACGGCAGGTTTTGAGGCTATTGAAGCTATTTATGAGCAGATGAAAAGCGAACGTGAAAGTTATGACATGATGTTAGACGGTATGGTCATCAAGGTGGACCAAGTCGAAGCACAAGAGGAGATGGGTTACACCGTAAAGGTCCCTAGATGGGCCGTGGCCTACAAGTTTCCTGCTGTTGAAAAGATCACGACACTTAAAGATATCATCTTGCAAGTAGGGCGCAGTGGGGCAGTGACCCCTGTCGCTGTAGTGGAAAAAGTAGACCTGGACGGAGCGATGGTAGAGCGTGCTTCTTTACATAATTTTGATGAGATCGACCGTAAAGATGTTCGTATAGGTGACAAAGTCATCATTTTACGTTCAGGTGATGTGATCCCCAAGATTGTGAAGGTGCTGGTACATGAACGAGATGGCTCTCAAAAGCCTTATATACGTCCTACTACATGTCCTGTTTGTGACAGTGAATTGTTGGATGAAGGAGCCTTGACCAAGTGCCAGAATCTTGCCTGTAGTGCAAGAGTGGTTAATGCCATTATCTATTTTGCTTCAAAACCTTGTCTTAACATTGATGGTTTGGGTGAGAAGATCGTTGAGACACTTTATAATGAAGGACTTATTAAGAGTGTGACAGATCTCTTCTCGTTGGAGTTGGACCAACTGCTTGCACTCGAAGGTTTTAAAGAGAAAAAGAGTCAAAAACTTCTGGATGCTATAGCAAAGAGCAGAGGCGTTGAATGCTGGCGTTTTATTAATGCTTTAGGGATCGAACATATAGGGGAAGTGGCCTCCAAGACATTGTGTGAAAACTTTGGGCTTGAATTTGACAGTGTCAGTAAAGAGACTTTGATCGGTATTGATGGTTTTGGTGAGGAGATGGCCAACTCGCTTTTAGAGTTTGTTCGTGTCAATGCTGAACATATACAGACCCTCAAAAACATCTTGCAACCTGTAGCACCTGAGGTAAAAGAAGAGGTGGTAGAAAACCCTTTTAAGTCTAAGACTATTGTCCTGACGGGAACAATGAGCGAATCTCGAGGAAATATTAAAAAGTTGTTAGAGTCTTTAGGGGCTAAAGTCTCTGGGTCTGTTTCTAAAAAAACGGACTACCTGATCTGTGGGGAAGATGCTGGAAGTAAGTACGATAAAGCGCAAAGTTTGGGTGTTGAGACTTTAACAGAAGCAGAGATGCGGGAGATGTTGTCATGAAAAAAGCTCTATTATTAACAATGCTCTTACCTCTCATACTGAGTGCAGAAGCCTTAGACCGAACCGGTCCTTACTTGGCTGCCGGTGGTGGTTATGCAACTTTTAAAGATAAGGGACGTCTTGAAGGTACGCTAAACAGTACTCAAAATGGTTTTATCACAGGTGGTGCTTTTATAAACAAGTACCTCTCAGTAGAACTTATTGTTGATTATTTTGACACAGTGACAACACAAAATAGAGAGAACACAACGGATCTTTACTTCTTTTGTATAGATACTAAAGCCCATTACTCTTTCTGGAAAGATCGTATTGATCTTTTTGGAAGTTTTGGTGCTGGTGGTGTCTCTTGGAAAGAGACACTGAATGGTGTTTCTCAAAAACAGAAGTCAAGTGTCTTGATGGGTGAGGCGGGTGTTGGTGTCAGAGTGGTAGAAGATGTGACCTTAAATGTAGGCTATAGAAGATACTTTTTTACCTTGGCACAAAATGACCTGACGGGTCATATTGAAAAACAGTATAAGATGGAGATGAATTCTCTATATACAAGTGTGGAGGTACAATTTTAATGAGGTTAGATCAGTATTTAGTAGAAGAGGATTTTGTGGACTCTCGTACAAAGGCACAGACGCTTATAAAGTCTCGCAAGGTCACGGTCAATGGTAAAGCTGTCACCAAACCGGCCTTTAAGGTCAATGGCGAAAAGGTAGAGATAGCAGACGAGATGATCTATGTCTCAAGAGCTGCTCACAAACTCAAAGGCTTTCTACCTTCTCTGCCTTTTAGTGTTAAAGGCTTGCATGCTTTAGATATTGGTGCAAGTACGGGAGGCTTTACACAAGTGCTGCTTGAAGAAGATGCGGCAAGCGTTACCTGTGTTGACGTAGGGCAGGGGCAACTTCATGACAAGCTCAACAATGACAAACGTGTTATTAACTTTGAAAAAATGGACATACGTGACTTTACCAGACAACGACAGTTTGACCTGGTCACAAGTGATGTCTCATTTATTTCGCTGCATCACATCTTAGAGTCAGTGGATGCCTTAAGCAAGCAGTGGATCGTTTTACTTTTCAAGCCACAGTTTGAAGTAGGAAAAAATGTCAAACGAGACAGTAACGGTGTTGTAGTAGATGAAAAAGCGATTATTAAAGCGAAAGAGGCATTTGAAAAGGAAGCTACATACTTAGGTTGGAAAATGCTACATCATGAACCTTCCACATTAAGTGGTAAAGAGGGAAATCTAGAGGAGTGTTACTGTTTTGAAAAATGTTAATGCTATCGCCATAGGCGGTTTTGACGGAATGCATGTTGGCCATCAAAAGCTTTTTGAAGCCGTAGGAGAAGCAGGTGGTATTTTGGTCATAGAGACGGGTTACGCTAACCTGACCCCAGGTCGAAGTCGTGAACACTTTATCCACCTTCCCATCTTCTACTATGATCTTGAGAGTATTCGTCATCTTGATGCTAAAGCCTTTGTAGAGAAGTTAAAAAATGAGTTCCCTAACTTAAAAAAGATTGTTGTGGGCTATGACTTTCACTTTGGAAAGGATCGCTGCTATAACTATGATGACTTAAAAGTGCTCTTTGATGGAGAAGTTTCTATCATTGATGAGGTCACCGTCGACAAGGACTCTGTCCATTCTCACAAGATTCGGGCAAAACTACAGATCGGTGACATCAAAGGTGCCAACCGTTTTCTAGGGTACAACTATAGTATTGTTGGTACTAAGGTGACAGGACAAGGACTCGGACAAAAAGAGCTTTTTGCGACCATTAACATAGACGCTGATGGTTACTTACTCCCTAAAGAAGGTGTCTACGTCTCCACTGCCAGACTAAATGATGAAGAACACTATCATCCTGCTGTCAGTTTCATAGGTCACCGTGTTACAACAGATGGTTCATTTGCAGTAGAGACCCATATCTTAGATGGTGAGGTCGGTGCAGTCGAAAAGATCCGCCTCTCATTTATAGACTTTATCCGCCCCAACCAGAAGTTTGAATCGTTAGAAGATCTAAAAGAGGCGATTGCAGAAGATATTGCTGTTGCCAAACGTAAAACAGGACGGTTGAGTCTTTAAAAAAGAGCGTTTATCCATAGGTTTACGGGATTAGTGAGATTAGAGTAAGCGCAGTTGCCCGTTTTTATAATTCTCATAATCCCACTAGTCTGTGGGCAGTTACACTTGCTCTTAAGGCACTATACCTCTATAAGCGTACACTTAACACAATTTTTTGATGTAAAACCACCCACTCTTATCTCCCTTTAATCAACAAAGTTGTAAAATCGCGGAACTATTTTCTACTAAAGGGACACTGAATGGGTGAATTGTTTACATTCTTTGGTCTGATCAGTCATGATCATGCTTTTATCTATATGACACACATGCTGCTTGCAGCAGGTATTGTTATCGTTCTTGCTAAGCTTGCAACAAGCAACATGAAAGTTGTACCAACTGGTACACAAAACTTCTTAGAAGCATACCTTGGTGGTGTACTTGCTATGGGTGCTGATGTTATGGGTAGAGAGGACGCACGTCGTTACCTTCCACTTGTAGCGACTATCGGACTTTTTGTTGCTGTAGCAAATGTTATTGGTGTTATCCCAGGTTTTGAAGCGCCATCTGCTTTCCTGGACTTTACACTGGCATTAGCACTTGTTGTCTTTGTTTACTATAACTTTGAAGGTATCCGTCGTAACGGTGTTATCGCTTATTTTAAGCACTTTCTTGGACCGGTATGGTGGTTATACTGGTTGATGTTCCCGATCGAGATCGTCTCTCACATCTCTCGTATCGTCTCTCTCTCTTTCCGTCTTTTCGGAAATGTCAAGGGTGACGACATGTTCTTGATGGTTATCTTGATGCTGGCACCATGGTTACTACCAATGATCCCATTTGCACTACTGTCATTTATGGCACTTCTACAAGCGTTCATCTTTATGATGCTGACGTATGTATACCTTGGTGGCGCTGTTCAGGTCGCTGAAGACCACTAAGCTCTTTTATGAAGCGAAGCATTTTTGACAAGATCATAAGCTTCCTTCTTGGTATCTCATGGACTTTTATTGTCCTGGGTGCTTTTATAACCTTCAAGCTTTTCTTTTTTATGGGTGTTGCAACAGCACTTTTTCTCTCTATACTTTACATCATCTTCGGCCTTTTCATCATTTTAGCCTTAGAAACTATGCTCACCTACAAAGAGCGCCTGCAAGAGTCTAAAAAACAGACACAACTTTTACAAGAGATCCGCGATACACTAGCAGAGTAAAAAGTATGATCGCTTTTAACTTCAACATCCATTTTCCAGATGAACCGTCTCTAAACGATGGTATTTCCGATAATTCAAAAAAGAATATCACTATAGTTAAAAGCAGTGATACTGAAATATTTGAAAAATTATCTCAAAAATCAGAGTATCTTCCCCTTTCAGGTAGGGAGGCGTCCTATGGGGCTGAAGTAGAATTTTCTAAATGTAGAGAAGGGTGTCTTTGGGGTGTTGATGTCAAAGGCGTTGTAAGTTTCGTGTGGTCTTGTGGCGATCGTACCTTGAGCTATTTGCCACAACCCTTGCTAACAGTAGAAGTATTAGAATTTTGGACACTGCATACAATCATCCCTATGATGTTAGCCCTAGATGAAACCTACAATATTTTACATGTTGGGGCCGTAGAAGTAGCAGGAAAACCCATTATCTTCTCAGCTGAATCTTTTGGTGGCAAATCTACAATGACTGATTACTTTTTACAACAAGGACATACTCTGTTGGCTGATGATACGCTGGGTATCTATAAAGATGCTGAAACTTTTAAAGCGGTGGCATCGTACCCTTTTCACAGGCCATTCAGAGAAGCCGAGTCTTTGGGGTATAAGGTCTCTAATGTAAATACTCACCCCCGAGCTGTAAAAGCGGTCTATCTGCTGGAAAAAAGTGATGCAGATGCAGAAATCACTATTACAACGATCAAGGGTGTAGAAAAATACAGAGCCTTCCATTTCAGTACCTTTATCAATTTTGACTTCTTGAAAGAGAAACGTTTCATATCACTTAGCGAGATGGCCAATGCCATTACAGTCTATAAAGTGAGTGTACCCTGGAAACTGGAGCGACTGCCAGAAGTATACACGGCTATTGTGGAAACAGTAATTTAGCACTTGTTTTTGTTTTACAACCGATGACTTTAGTCTTGGTTGTTGTTAGGCGGGAGTGAGGTTTTTGTTTCAAATAGCTCGTGAATATTCAATATTTTACTTCTTTTAATTTTTGCAAAAATCAATAAAAACTCTACCTAAAACATCAATACGCTATAATAAAAGAATAACATATTAGGATAGTCAAAATGCACCTCAAAGAAAAAACGTTACCTTCTGCAGAGAAAAAAGTGCAGACAGATCGTCGTAGTTTTATAAAAAAGGCTGTTTATGTTGCACCTACTTTGATGGCGTTGGGTGGTCTTTTACGTCCAACCGAAGTCAAAGCTGGGTTTGGGAAACCGCCAAGTGGACCAACGTGGAGTTGAGAATGAAACACATTAGTACATTTAAATGGATGTTTATAGTAACCATCTTTATGTTCGCAACTACATTACAGGCACTTACTGTAACAAAAACGTATTCCGGACCAACGGAAGAAATAGATAATTCTGGTGATTATGGCGTTGCTTTGCCTGCAGTTGACTTTACGGGAGCAGATTTTTTTCCAGGTGCAGTTATCTCAAAAGTAGCAACATCTATTACATGGTTAAAGACAGATGGCTCATGCGCTAGTCCAGCTGCAGGAAGTGCTTTCCATGGTGAAACAAGTTTTAGATTGGATTCTCCTCTAGGCAATGAAGTCTTAGCATTATCGGGAACGTGGTCGGGAAACAGTGCTACTTCAGATGTTACAACTGTTTTTGAACAAACTGCTGCAAATACACCATCGGGTACACCGGTTAACGGTACCTTTAAACCTAACAATGGAGACCTGGATAACTTTATAGGTGGTGATCCTGTAGGCTCTTGGAACCTTGCTGCCGGGGATAATGCTAATAATGATCCCCTGTGTGTACATGCCTACAGTGTAAGTATTACTGTCTATGATGATACTGATGCTGATGGAGTTTATGATAATATAGACTTAGATGATGACAACGATGGAATTTTAGACAGTGTGGAAAGAGGTGCATTCCAAGTTGCAGAGACAAATACAAATACAGGAACTATTAATGATAACAGTTGTTTTGATAGAAGTTTTACAGTAGCCCCAAGTGGGACTATTTTAAACAGTGTGACGCTTAATATTGAAATCGATCATACCTACCGTGCTGACTTGGATATAAGTCTTATCTCTCCGCTAGGAACATCCGTAGATCTGACAAGTGATAATGGAGGGGGTACTGATAATCTCTATGTACTTTTTGATGATGCAGCGGCATCTTCTGTTGTCGGAGATTCAAGCACGCAACCTCCAACACAATCACTCTCTCCAGAAGTGGCATTGTCAACTCTAAATGGTGAGGATTTTCAAGGAACATGGACGTTACATATATGTGATGATGCAAATAATGATGTAGGTACATTTAACGAAGCAACACTGTATATAGATTATAAAGGAAGTGATTTAGATACTGACGGAGATGGGGTATTGAACCAACTTGACCTAGATTCGGATGATGACAGTATCCCTGATAATATAGAAGCCCAGTCCACTATCAGCTATATATCAGCTTCAGGGAGTAATGCAGGAATTACAGATGCAAACAATAATGGCTTGGATGACAACTATGAATCTTCTCAGGGTGGAACAGATCTGACCCCGCTGGACACTGACAGTGATGGCACACCTGATTATTTTGACAGTGATTCAGACAATGACCGTGTCAGTGACTGTATGGAAGGCATGCCAAATGCTACAGTAGGTAAAAAATGTCCTGTAGCGTTGACAGATACCCATTTGTATGGCTTGGTAGACTGGATGTCGACAGGTTCTGCATATGAGACAGTAAACGGTATTGTTGCTGATCCTGCAACGGATCTTTATGATTTTGATACTAATACACCAGAAGTATCGTACCGAGAATCCAGTATATGCGGGAATCTTGTTTGGGAGTTGACTGCAGATCAATGGAAGACCATAGCAGCACCTTGTGTGATCACTGGGAATATTAGAGATATCTTTAGTACATCACTTGGGGCAGGTGATGATGCCAACTATGGTGATGCCGGTACTTGGGTGATGTATAAACAGTCTGATTTTAGTGGGCATAGAAATTCGGGTTATACTGAAGTGGCTTTGAGTGAGTCAATGGATCCTTCAACAGGATATTGGATTATTACAAGTTCAGATGCTAATGTAAGTGTGAATGATGGACAGTTTAGTACTACGGAAGCAGCGAAAGTGGCCGTGACAAACCATACCCCTGCGACAAGTCCAGATTTCAATGAAGTCTATAGAACAGGAACAAGCGTTGCTGATGCAACGGTTCATAAATTTCTTTTGGGTCATCCATTTTCTGGACAGTTGATCTTAAAAGATCTTTTTGTGACAGGTGATAACGGAAGTAACTATTATCCGATGACAGATAATGCAAACGTAGATTCATTTATGTATACCACTGTCTATGTTTATGATCATACCGGTACAGACACTCAAAATTATGTAGCAAAAACGCCAGGTACTCCTGGATTTGATGGCCTCATTGAAAATGGAATTGGTTTTTGGTTAGGTGCAAAAGCAGACTCTGGTGCAACACTTGGTGCGGATTTTCCGTACTATATACCATAAGGAAAATATGATGAGAAAAAAAATACTGTTGAGTGGTTTCATAGTCTTGACACTTTTAGTAAGCGGCTGTAGTAAAGATAAAAATAGTGAGACTGCAGCAGAGACCCCAGACAATCCTATAGAGCCTCCAGCAGTAGTAGTAAACCCGTATAAAACCGCAGGCTGGTATGGTAAGACAGTAGTTCATGCGACAGCAGAAGATGGTAAGATCTATTCTCATAAAAGTGCTGGTGTCTTTGGTGAACTGGTGCAAAGTAGTGATGACAAAGACCAACATGACATCCCCGGTTATGGACCGGCTAAGTTGCAAATCGTCTTTTATAAACCGGAGTGGGGTGATAACAATGGTTACTATTTTTCTGATTATAGAAGTTATGACGATAACAGTAAGCAGGTATGGACATTCCAAGTGTTGAACACGTATGTTGAAAAAGATCCAGACTATGGTGTGGACTTGTCTAATGCTTTTGTCACCATTAGCCTTCCTGCTATTTATGATGTGCGCTACAAAGATGACAATGGTAGTATTACCTATAAAGAGTCAAGTGAAAGTAATATCACCCTGCTAAACAAACTCACACTTGTTGATGTAGACAATAACACAGCATACAGTCTCTCAGAACTTCAAACAGCCTCTTTAAATATGGATGGTAAACATACCAGAACATTTAGATGGGTACTGGGAACTGTAGATCAAGATGACTACACGCCTCTGGCGGCACCACAAAGAGCATCTGGGCGTAACAGCGCTGCTACTGCTTTTGATGTCGAGCCTATACAACAAAATAGTGGAAATTTTGGACTGCCACCACGATAACCCCCTCCCACAGTAAGTAGGCACTTGATGGACAACTGACTCTTGCTCTTTTAGTTTTAAATTAGCATCATCCGCGTAATACCCAAGAGTAGCCTTTTAACCTCCTTCTTGATAACACGCTCTTGGCTCTCTTCCTCTCAAACAGACCTTTATTTAAACACATCCTTAGTCTATCAGTACCCCAAAAATATTCATCAATAGAAAACATGTTATAATGAAGGGTAAATAAAGAACTTTATAAGAGTATAAAATGGCTAAAAAACAAGAGATTTTAACTTCTGTCCCTGAAAAAAAAGAACAGACCAATCGCCGTGATTTTATGAAAAAAGCGGTATATGCTACACCGACTTTGATGGCATTGGGTGGACTTTTACGTCCAACTGAGGCTAAAGCTGGGTTTGGAAAACCACCGAGTGGGCCAGTATGGAATTAAAAAAAACAGAGGGTGCAAAGTTACTTGTAGGCGGCATAGTAAGCCATCACTTAGAAGAGGGTTTTTATGAAATATAATAAGATGAAATTTTTTGTAAGTATTGTAGTAATTAGCTTATTAATAATTGGTTGTAGTGAACAAGATACTGTAGAATCACCTTTAGATCTTATAGATATTAAATCTATTACTATTGCGGAAGATCCAGTGGTTTATGAAGCTGTTGCACCGGAGTATAGTACTGCAGGTTGGTATGCTAAAACAGTAGTAAGTGCCACAACTTCTGAGGGTACAGTATATACACACAAAAGTGCTGGTGTGTTTGGTGAACTGCTTCAAAGCAGTGATGCTAAAGACAGCCATGATATACCAGGTTATGCTCCTTCGATCTTTCAGATCCTCCTTATACCAGAATTCTTAACGGAGACTACAACAGGTTATTATAGCGAGTATAAAAACTATGATGATCCTGAAAGTAAAAAGAGATGGACATTCCAGTTGAAAAATCAAAATAGTGTTGATTTATCAAATGCCTCCATAACAATTGCTTTGGAGGGTGTTTTTGATGTGGATTATAAAGAAGAGAATGGACATGTCATTTATAAAGAGTCCTCGTCAGTTAATGAAGCGTTGAAAAGAAGGTTGACATTAATAGATGTTGATCATCGGGCTAGTTATACGCTCTCAGAATTAAAAACTGCAGACTTAGGGATGGATGGTCAACATACACGAACATTCAGATGGATTTTTGGTACGGTGGAGTCATCTGATTATAATCCACTTAATGTATCTCAAAGAGCAGCAGGACGCAATAGCGCATCGGACTTTGAGCTTGTCACAAAAAAAGAGACAGGCGGTGGCAAGTTTGGTTACCCACCTTTATAAAAGTTGGATTGGAATGTATATAAATTTAAGATTATTTAGAATGGTTAAACCCTCTACGATAATCAAAGAAGGATTGTAATAATGATAAAAATAAAATTTTTGAAACTGATTGTTTTAGTACTATTTCTGGTAGGGACTGAGCTACTTGCTTTGACAGAAACATTTATAGACCGATTTAACAGTGTCTCTTATAACAACAACGATGGTACAAAAAACTTTGCTGGACCATGGGATGAATATGAACCGTATGCTACTAATAATGATCCTAGTGGAGGATATATAAGAATCAGTAGTAACAGGTTGTATCTATATTATATTTGGGCTGAGACCATTACTCGTGAGTTGGATCTCTCTGGTGCATCAGCAGTGACATTGTCTATCGATCTTGTTAGTAATAATTTGGCAGGTGATACAGAAGAGATACAATTAAAAAATTCGGATGGTTCCTGGGAAACTGTGATCTTCGTCGATGAAAATACAGTGACAGGTACAAAAAACTATACCATGCCTTCGAGATTTATTCATGCTTCAAGTGGTATAAAATTTATTGCAACTACGGACTGGGGTTCTAGTGACAGGGTGTATTGGGACAATCTTATTTTTACTGCCACATATGTAGATACAGATGGTGACAGTGTCCTTGACAGTGTAGATGTTGATGATGACAACGATGGTATTCTTGATGTTGATGAAAAGAGCGTTCAGACGGACAGCTATTCTAATGGTGATGGAGGCGGTACACATATCTATAATTATGCATATACAGATAGATCGACGGTATCAATAGATTTAATGGCAGTAAATCATGCTTTTAATATTGAAATAGATGGTACGACACTACTTGTCAATGGCAATATAATGGACATTGACAATACGGCAGGACGAAGCCAATTAAAGTTTGCTACCAGTGGTGGTGGAAGTGGTACGATTGTGAATAATCCTGAGAACACAAATACTAACGGATTACCCAGAGTCCGTATTTATATTGATGTAAATGGAGTAGTGAAGGTTTATGGTACCAGAACAACGTCATCAACCTTTATCGAATCATTGATAACAGCAGATGGGAGTACCTATAATACCTTTGTCCCTTCTTCTGGATCTCATGAAATCAAAGTAACCAATATAGATGATGCAGCAACGGAAACTTTAAATGCAAAAAACACTGTCGCTACTGATGTTGACAGTGATGGAGATGGTATAGTCAACAGTCTTGATCTAGACAGTGACAATGATGGCCTTGCCGATAATGTAGAAGCACAGAGTACAGGAGGTTTTACTCTTTCGTCAACACCACCTGCTGTACGCCCTGACGGAAGTAACAGTGCCTATCCCGCTGCAGGTCTGACGCCTCCTGACACCGATGTCAATGGTATTATGGACTTTTTAGATAATGACTCGGATGATGATGAGATCACAGATTGTAAAGAGGGTAATGTCAATGTTATGGGCTCTTGTCCTATTGTAACGGTAGAAGCCAATGGTATGAATATTAACGCAGGTGGTGCGGGTAACTATAATGCAGTAGCTGGAAATATTACAAACCCTGATCCTGTTGCAGCTCAAACTGATGATGAGATCAGCAGTGATGGCGAAGCAGCATACAGAGAAGCGGCCTGTGGCCCGGCAGAAGTGAGTTTGACAGCAAACCAATGGAAAACATTCAGCTTTCCTTGTGATACAGGTATTAACTCGATAGAGACGCTGCTTGGAGATACCTTGGGTGTGTATGGAGACAATGCAGACTGGGTTATGTATAAACAAAATGGAAACTACACGGGCAAACCAAGTTCTGATTTTACTTTAATGAATGCCAGTGATACGGTAACAGCCGGAACAGGTTACTGGATCATTACAGATGCTAATAAAGTTGCGAAAATCAAACGACCTTTAGGTGGTATTGCTAAATCTGCTACGGTTCCAGCATCTAACTTTGCAGGTATTCCGACATCAGGACAGGCTTTTAGTAAAGTTATGGCCTATCAATTACCAGATTCATCGACAACTGATGCAAAAAAAGTACTGATCGGTAATCCATTTTTAAAAAAGTTTCAACTCTCTGACCTGTACTACCAAAACGATGCTAAAAGTCTCAACTATGTTTCAACTACGGCATTAGTCAGTGGTGAACCTATGGAACCCGTAGTTTACATAAAGGACAGTAGTGATATAACAAGTGGAAATTATGTAGCGATTACACCAGAAACTCCGGGATTAGGGGATGTTGTGCCAGCTATGCAAGGTTTTTGGATTAAATTAAACTCGGGAAACAGCAACAGTAATACCATCACATTCCCATATGAAAAGTGATGGCGTAAACATACTGACTGTAGTGATATTTTTATGTTTTTTAGGAGTGGATAACTTTTAAAAGATAGATATAATTAAATGTAGGTATCTCTAAAAATACCAGCTGTTCTTAGAGGGAATAAAAGAGATGAAAAAAATATGTAAATATAAATAAAGAGGTCTAATGACTTTAAATGACACCATATCGATTGCTGAGACAGTTTTTGCCCAAGAAGTTGACCATGAGATGGTTATCTTAGATACTGAAAGTGAGCAGTACTTTGGTTTGGATGAGACAGGTGCTGTTATTTGGCAGTACTTGAGTGAAAATGGCGCTTTGCAACAAGTCTTTGAGATAATGTTTGAGAAGTATGAGGTGGATGCCAAGCAGTTAGAAGCAGATATCTGCCGTTTTACACAGGAATTGGTAGATGCTCGGCTGGTTCAAAAGCAGTAATGACTTGATGCAATCTTACCTAATTACTGATGTTAATTACTATGGAAATAGCAGCACTTCTTTTTTTGAGCGGTTAAATGATGTTTTGATCCAACATACTCCTGACTTCGCGCTCTACCGTGATAAAGACAATAGTGACTATCCTGAATATGCCAGAGAATTCATTGACCTTTGTTCGCAACATGTTAAGACAAAAGCGATGCTCCATAGTGATGTTGGCCTTGCAGTCAGTTTGGGTGCCTATGGTGTTCATTTGACCTCACTACAGTTTGTAAAAATCAAAAGTGCCAAAGAACAGGGACTTTTTACAGTGGTCTCCTGTCACAATGAAGAAGATGTTTTAAAAGCGCAGGAACTGGGTGCAGACGCTGTCACCTACAGCCCCATCTTCAGTACACCAAATAAGGGTGAACCTAAGGGTTTAGCGGAGTTACAGCGAATGGTGGATAAAATAAGCCTTCCTATTATCGCGCTTGGTGGGATTATTACATCTGAGCAGGTAAAAGCGATAGAGCGTACGGGCTGTTACGGTTTTGCCTCTATACGCTATTTTGTAGAAAATTGATCAACAACTGATACATCTGTCATTGCGCAAGTAATTCGGAACTATGGGTGTGTCTGTAAAGCAGTAGATTCTGACTCAAGTTCAGAATGATGGTATATCTGACCATCTTAAGAGAAATATTTATCATTTTTGTGTATAAAACACCTAACAAGGAACCCAATGTTTGAAGTCGTCATCGGTCTTGAAGTCCACGTCCAACTTAACACAGAGACAAAACTTTTTTGTTCATGCCCTACGAGTTTTAATGATCGTCCCAACGTCAACACCTGTCCTACCTGTTTAGCACTTCCTGGTGCACTGCCGGTACTGAACAAAAGTGTCTTAGAGAAGTCTATTATGCTTGGAACTGCGATTGGTGCTACCGTTAACCGTACCTCGTTTTTCGACCGTAAGTCATACTTCTATCCGGACAGCCCTACCTCATATCAGATCACACAGCTCTATACACCGGTCGTTGAACATGGTACACTGGACATTGACTTTGAAGATGGATCAAGTAAGAAAATCCGTATTAACCGTGCCCATATTGAAGCAGATGCTGGAAAAAACATTCATGACGGTGCGATCTCTAAAGTAGACTTGAACCGTGCAGGAACACCGCTGCTTGAGATCGTCTCTGAACCGGACATGCGTTCGGCAGAAGATGCAGTACTATATGTTAAAAAACTCCACTCTATAGTACGCTATTTGGACATCTCTAACGCTAACATGCAAGAGGGATCATTCCGTGTAGATGTCAATGTCTCCATTCGTCCCAAGGGCGATGAGAAACTTTACACCCGTGTTGAGATCAAGAACATCAACAGCTTTCGTTTTATCCAACAGGCTATAGAGGTCGAAGTGGAGCGTCAGGTCAATGCTTGGGAAGATGGTGTCTATGAAGATGAGATCTATCAGGAGACCCGTCTGTTTGACCAGGTCAAGCAGGAGACCCGTTCTATGCGTGGTAAAGAAGAAGCAGCGGACTATCGTTACTTCCCGGAGCCTGACCTTCTAAAAGCAGTTATTCCTGATGCAATGTTCGAGACCTTTTCGAAGATCCCTGAACTTCCAGATGAGAAGAAGAGCCGTTTTATTACGGAGTTTGGTATGCGTGAGTATGATGCTGCAGTGATTACGGCAGATCTAGAGACAGCACACTTTTTTGAGATCATGTTAGCTGAGGGTATTACCGCTAAAAATGCAGTGACGTGGTTAACTGTAGAACTTCAAGGCCGCCTTAAAGGAGGTCTCAACATCACGACCTCTCCTGTGAGTGCGAAGACCATGGGCACTTTGGTCAAGCGTATTGAGGACAAGACTATTAGTGGCAAGGCCGCTAAGCAGGTTCTTGATCATCTTATAGAAAATGATGCTGAAGTCGATGCTGTTATTGAAGAGCTTGGACTCAAGCAGATGAACGACACAGGTGCACTTGAGAAGATCATCGATGAGATCATTGCAAACAATGAAGACAAAGCAGAACAGTATCGGGGTGGAAAAGAGAAACTTCTTGGCTTCTTTGTGGGTCAGACCATGAAGGCGAGTAAAGGTACTGCTAACCCACAGACTGTAAATGAGATGCTAAAAGCAAAACTCGGTTAGGGTGCAGGTATGAGCGAAGAGCCCCATCACTCCTCTTCTTATCGTAAAAGATATGTAGGTGTATTTGCACGACTGATAGTGTCATTTGCCTATTTTCTCGAGACCTTTACACTCTATCAAAAGACAAAAAAACTTTTTTATAACCTCTTAGAAAACCAAAACTACCCTTACAAACGCTATTTTGACATCTTTATGATGGTACTGATCTTTTCGAGCGTCTTTATACTCATACGTGAAGTCCGGCATACGGTCAATGATTTTTGGGCGATGTTCAACGACTATATCATCTCTGTTATCTTTTTAATGGAGTATGTCTTGCGCTTTTGGGTCATCAGTGACTCTTCAGCGATTATTATCAAGCAGTATGAAAAAGATGAGCTCCTGCAGCGTGAGTTCCGTCTGGGTAGAGCAGTTTTTAAGGCACTTCTGGTCAAGTGGCAGTTTGTGACCTCTCTGCCGGCCATCATCGACCTTTTAGCGATCATGCCGTTCTTTCATGAACTGCGACTGTTGCGTTTGTTTATCCTCTTCAGGGTCTTTAAGATCTTCCGCTATACCCAGAACATGCAGTATTTTGGAAAGATCCTTTCACACAAGAAGTTTGAACTTCTAACGCTGCTGACCTTCGCGAGTATCGTTGTCTTTGTCTCTTCCATTCTCATCTATGTCATGGAGGCAAACAACCCAAACTCTCCTATAAACTCGCTCTTTGATGCTTTTTACTGGTCTATTGTGACCATTTCGACAGTGGGTTACGGGGATGTGACGCCCATCACCCAGGAAGGGCAGTCTGTAGCGGTCCTTGTCATCATCGCAGGTGTGGCTGTGCTCTCTTTTGCGACCTCTATTGTCGTTACGGCATTTACAGAACGTATGGAAGAGATCCGTGAAAACAAGATGCTTTCAGATGTTAAGAAGCTGAAGCATTTTTATTTGATCTGTGGTTATGGTGATGTCGCTAAACAGATTGCCTCCAAACTGCATCGTAAAGGACGTAATGTTGTTGTTTTGGATACAGATGAAGTACGCATAGCGGCGGCTAAGGAAAATCAACTTTATGCACTTGCCATGGATCCTGCAGCTCTGTCAACCTATCAGTCTATCGGTGTCGATCTTTCTCAACAAGCAAGTGCAGTGCTTCTACTGCGTGACAGTGATGTTTTGAATGTTTATACGGCTCTGACCATACGTCATATGACTCAGACTATTAAACTTCTCTCAATCCTGCACGACAAGGGTAACCGCCGTAAACTACAGCTCTCGGGAGTACACAACATCGTCTACGCTCAGGAGATCGTGGGCATACTCTCTCGGGAGTATAGTGGCAAGCCTATCGCTTTTGAAACGATGAACTTACTGCGTGCTGAAAACTCGTCGACAGACATGATAGAAATCGTTGTGGATGAGCTGATCGCCAAGGGTGTTGCCTGTGTTGGTGATCTTGAGGTGCGTAAACATCGTTTGATCCTGATTGGTATCTCCAAGATCGATGAAGAGGCTTTTTTGTTCAACCCCGACAAGGATGTCGAGGTACATAAAGGTGATATCCTGGTTGTAGTCGGTGAGATCTCAATGCTCAATGAGTTTAGACTGCATATCCATAAACATAAGAGGTCCTCATGAAGACACATGACGTCAAGGTCTTTGGTTACGGTGAGTTTGCCCGTGAGATTGTACAGCAGGTTAACGAAGCATATAGAAGTGTCAGTGTCTACACACTTGATGAAGTGTCTGCAGAAGAGGTACGTAAGGTGGGAAGTGAAGTGCATCTTTTTGACCTTGGAGACAATTGGGACGAGTTTAAAGAGATCTGTATGGAAGAGACCCTGTTTATCTGTGCCTTGGATGATGATGCTTCTAATGTTTTTCTAGCGATCTCTCTTCGTGATCAGTTTCCAGATTCTCGTATTATTGGGATTGCTTCTACTCATGAACATGCAAGTAAACTGCGCTTAGCAGGTGTTCATAAGGTGATCTCCAAGCTTCAAGCAACGGCAGACATCTTGATAGAGGTCTTGGAAAAACCAGTAGTTACCCATGTTGTTCAGGATATTTTAGACGAGGAGACGTCCTTAAAGACCATGCAGATGGTTATAGAAAAAGAGTCTACACTGATAGGTCAAAAACTCGATACAGTTGCCCATGATGCGCAGGAGAGTATTATTGTCTTGGCTGTTGTTGATAGTAAGATGGATACCCACTTTGTTTTTACAGCAAGAGGGTACCGACATCAACTTGAAGAGGGTGATATTTTAGTCATAATCGGTTATGATGAAGAACTTGAGCGATTTAAAAGGAGTGTTACGTGAAGAAGATAGGTGTAATTGGTGCTGGAAAATGGGGGCAGGCCCTTGCTTTCGCTTTTAGACAAAACCCGGACAACGAAGTCTATATCACCTCACGAACACCTCGTGACATCGAAAATTTTGTCTCGTTAGAAGAGATATTATCACTTGAATATCTAGTTATGGCTATACCTGCGCAACAAGTGGCTTGCTGGCTGGATGAGCATTTTGTGAACCAGGGACAGAAGGTCTTAGTGGTTGCAAAAGGTATTGAGGCCTCAACAGGACGTTTTCTTAATGAGATCTATGCCAACTATGTCGATGCTGACAAGATTGCATTTTTGTCAGGTCCCTCTTTTGCAGCAGAAGTGATACAGGGTTTGCCTTGTGCCTTGGTGATCAATGCGGAAAACGAGAAAGTCTCAGAGGATTTCAGTGATTTTTTCCCCTCTTTTGTTCGTACTTACGACTCAAGAGATGTGATGGGCGCTGAAGTTGCAGGAGCTTATAAAAATGTTATTGCCATAGCAGCAGGGATCACAGAAGGTCTCTCTCTGGGTAAAAATGCCAGTGCTTCATTGATCTCACGCGGACTTATTGAGATGCACCGTTTTGGAAAACATTATGGTGGTGAAGATAATACCTTTTTGGGTCTTAGTGGGGCAGGAGATCTTTTCTTGACCGCTTCATCAACGATGTCTCGTAACTTTAGAGTGGGATTAGGCTTGGCCGCAGGTAAATCTCAGTCAGAGATCTTAGAAGCCTTAGGTGAGGTGGCTGAAGGTATAGGAACGGCATATGCCCTCAATACTATTGCCCAAGATAGAGGGATATACCTGCCCATTGCCGGTGAGGTCTATGCTATACTTGAGGGTAAAGAGCCTCAAAAAAGTTTGAAAGACCTGTTGACACGGTAGAGACAAACACAAGGAATGACATTTGCAAGATGATGTTAAAAAGATAACGATTGCGATTGTATTAGCGCTCTTAGCTTTTGCACTTTTGAATTTGGCTTTAACGACACAACAGGCAGCCTTAGTGGGTGTACTTGTTCTTTTAATCACCTTGTGGACCAATGAAGGTCTGGCTCTGGGTGTTGTCTCTCTGATGCCCATAGTACTTTTTCCAAGCCTTGGCATACTCTCTACCAAAGAGACCACACTCAACTATGCCCATCCTATCATCTATCTTTTTTTAGGTGGCTTTATGCTGGCCATCGCTGTCGAAAAAACAGGGCTGCATACTTGGATAGCAGACCGTGTACTCAGGGTCTTTCCAAACAGTGCACGAGGGATCATCTTTGCTCTAGCTATCACCTCTGGACTTCTAAGTTCGATTCTCTCAAACACAACAACAACACTGCTGCTCATCTCTATTGCACTTTACCTCTCAGATGATCCTAAACTCAAACTCCGTTTTGCTTTAGCCATCGCTTATGGGGCAAGTATAGGGGGTATTTTAACACCGATAGGAACACCTCCTAACCTCATACTACTGGGTATTATGCAAGAACATGCAATGGCACCTATACCCTTTTTTCAATGGATCTGGATGGTGGCACCACTTTCATTTTTAATGTTTTTAGTTGTCTCCTTTACACTGAGTCTGGGTGTAGGTGATCAGAAGATACAACGTGAAGTTGAACACAAACCACTTACTAGACCTCAAAAAAAGGTGGTGTTTGTGCTTATTTCACTAATGTCTCTACTCTTATTAAACGCACCTATAGCGCCTTATTGGAGTGGTCTGGGTATGAGTGAACCGGTGATCTTGCTCTCTGCCGGTCTACTGCTCTTTGCCCCACCACTTAACATCTTGGATTGGATGCAAGACAAAGATAAGATCCCGTATCGTATTATGATGTTGTTTGGTGCCGGTTTTTCTATTGCCATGGCATTTTCAAAAACAGGTCTGGCAGACCATATCGCTTCTTATCTCATAGACATGACAGAGATAGCGCCATTATTGCTGCTACTGATCGTGGCGACGATAGTGACCTTTACGACCGAGGTCACTTCCAACACAGCACTCATCTCCATTATGTTACCTGTGATCTACTCCGTCGCAGAGCAGACAGGCTTAGATACAAGACTCTTTATGATGGTGGCGACACTTTGTGCGAGTTTTGCCTTTATGCTACCTATTGCTACCCCTCCCAACGCTATTGCGATGTCTTCAGGGGTGGTTGATGTGAAGACGATGGTAAAGTATGGGGTGTTGTTCAATGTGGTCGGGATCATCCTGATCGTGGTCATAGCAAAATTCTTCTGGTCTGGAATAGTTTAGAATTTAGATTCAGCACATCTTTAGGATTTAGCTTCGGCACATCTTGCACGAAAGTTTGGCGCTCGGCGCACACCAGTGCGCAGTCGGCCAAACATTTCGCACAACCTGCACCAAATCTAAAACCTAAATAGTTGGTGGAAGATAGTTATATTTTTCTATACAACTGCTCTTCGTTCTTAATCTGTAAAATCTGCGTAATCTGTTGACAAACGCTCTTGCTCTTAAGATGACTGGGTCATCTTTCTAAAAACTAAAAACTAAACTTCGCATAAATAGGATTATGGTCAGAAACTTTTTTAGTATCAATAGCTTCGGCATGAAGGAGCGTGACCCCTCTATAAAAAACATGGTCTATTGGTTTGGAAAAGATAGCTTTAACATGATGGGCAGCTTCTATGTTTGCTTGTTGTAAGCCTAGTTTACGTTGGAAGTCTTTTAACACTTTGACACGTCGTCTACTCCAATTGTTAAAATCTCCACCAATGATCATGCTGCCTTCATACTGCAGCAGATGTCGTTCGATTTTTGCCAGTTCTAAGGTGAAACTTTTAAGCGAGACAAAATTAATGGCGTGAAGGTTGACGAGGTAGAGTGGGGTGTTGTTGGGGAGAAGGTGCTCTGTTATGAGTAGGCTTTTGTGTGTTGCTATTCCTCCCATCTCTTTTTGGGTACTGATAGAGGTCTGCACCTGTTCAAAAGCGACTTTAGCAGCGGTGACGACACCATAAAGATGTTTTGTGGTCTCAATATTGCTGGCGAGTGCGTAAGAGTAGTTTTGAAATGCATAAGTGTGTTGTTGCTTTGAGTGTTTGATCTCTTGAAAAAGTAAAAAGTCACTAGGGTACTCTCTTAGCAGGTCTTTAAGCGTATTGCTAAAGGTACTTTGCTGGTTCTCTTTATGGATATTCCAAACCAGAAGTGAAAAAGGTGAAGCCAGTCTCTGGTCTTGGTGTTGGAGTTTTGAGGGGAAGCATGAAGGAACAAACATAAAAAAGCTTTACAACTGCGGTGCGAGGATACGCATGAAGTTCTCAATGATACGACGGGTGTGTGACACCTCCGGAAGATGGGTCTCTGCATGGGCTATAAAGCACTCCATCCACTGTTCGACCTCATAGATGATCTGTTCGGAGTAGGCAAAACTGACAACTTCATAGTTGAGCAGAAGCGAACGGTTGTCGATGTTGACCGAGCCTATCATGATGGCATCACTGTCGAAGAGGATGGCCTTGGCATGAAGCATGTTTCCTTTGTAAAGTACCAGCTCTATGTTGCTCTCCTGCAGCTCTCTCATATAGGAGCTGCGGCTGAGGTCGGCGATGAGATGGTTGGAGACTTTGGGGGTGATCAGTCTGACGTCGACCCCTTTATGTTTGGCGATCTTGAGGGCGTTGGTCAGTGTCTCGTTGGGCACGAAGTAGGGTGTGACGATCCAGATCCGTCTTTTGGCCGTAAAGATGGCGCTGATCAGCGCTTCGAAAAGTGCATCGCCTTTGATGTCAGGACCGGAAGGAACCACTTGTATAAAGGCGTCTCCATCGACATGGTCTTTAGGCGGAAGCGCCGCTTCTCTTAACGGTGAAGATGTAGCGTAGGCCCAGTCGTCTTCGAAGATCTGGGCATATTGATAGGTGGCTTCACCTTCGGTTCTAAAGAGAAGATCCTCCCACTGATCGGGCAGTCTGGTTGGTCCGAAATACTCGGCAGCGAGGTTCATACCTCCTGAAAGCAGGACCTTCTCATCGAAAAGGTAGATCTTCCTGTGGTTACGCAGGTTGACATAGTTTTGATACGGCAGACGCAGCAGGGGCATGAAAAAATGGACTGTTCCACCGGCTTGGCGCAGTTTTTTAAAGACTCCCTGGAAAAAGTAGCGTCGGTATGAACCCAGAGAGTCTATCAGTAGCCGTACTTCTACCCCTTGTGCAGCCTTTTTCGCGAGCGCAGAGATGATGGCTCGTGTCACCGTGTCATCTGCGAAGACATAGGTACTCATACTGATACTTTTTTGGGCATTGTGGATCTCTTGCATCATCACTTCAAAAGCTCTTGTCCCTTCGCTGATAAGTTCAAAACTGTTATGGCTGCTGACACCGGCTATACCGTTGGAGCGCAGGATACCGTCGATGATGTTGATCTCTATGGGTGTGACATCAGGACTGCTTTTGAGTTGTAGTGGGGACTTGTTATAGTTATGGGGCTGTTTTCGTACGCCAATGAGAAAATAGAGCAGGACTGAGAAGTAGGGGACAATGATCATAAAGAGAAGCCAAGAGATCATACTGGTTGGTGTACGTCTCTGATAGAGCATATGGAGCATTGTAAAAAGTATGAACATCTCACCAACGATAATAAAACCGTGATAGATCAAAAAGTCTAAAAGACTACTTTCCACGAACAAGCATCCAAAAGTCTTTAAGGATCAGCAGCAGACACACAATCCAAAAGGCGATGAGAAAATAGTTGAGTCTAAGACCAGAGCTGTAATGAAGTATAGGCAGACCCAGAAAAAAAGGCCACTTCAAAAAATAAAAAAACATGATTAAACTACCGTATATCTCTTTCATACTTCAATAGTAACCAAGATTGGGTAAAATTCTTGCAATTTAATACCAGGATAGAGAGATGATTGTACATATTGTGATGTTTGACTTTAAAGAAGCGGATAAAAAAGAGAATATAGCCAAAACAAAAGAGATGCTTGAAGCTTTGCAAGAGAAGATAGATCCACTTTTAAGTATGGAAGTCGGGGTTGATTTTAATGGCAGTGAACGTGCCATGGACCTCTCCCTTATCTCAACATTTGAGACTAAAGAGGGCTTAAGTACCTATGCAACCCATCCAGCACATCTAGAGGTAGTTGCCTTTATTAGAGAAGTGACAACGGCGAGTAAAGTAGTGGATTACGAAAAGTAAAATTAAGTTTTTACTCTTTGAATTGAGTACTCAGGTGTAGAAAGTGCCTATTTTTTGCCAAAAAGTCCGAAAAGTCCACCACGCTTTTTAGGTGCTAGAGCTTCTGCTACTTCCGGTTGTACTTCCTCTATAGTACTACACCCTTCATCAGTAGTCACGATCTGTACATTCCGTTTGATCATGATCGCCGCACCACCTTTACTCTCAACACCAATCCCCTGAAGTGGTCCAGAGAGCAGGTCAAAGACAGCATCATCAGCACCCTCACAGTTGTTGCCGGCCGTACAGACAGTAAACTGCAGGTCATGGTTGAGAAAACGGATCCCAACAATAAGATCGATATTTTGAGAACGCAGGTCTATCTTGATACCACAGATATTTTCATCATCAGCATGTTTGGTACTGTACTCTAAAAGAGCCTCTTTAAACTGTAGTCCTATAGAAGGGGTTTCTGACATGCAAATCCTTATGGTTGGTGGTGTAATAATTCCAAATTGTAACACAGATGTTTTATAAAGCGGCTCTTTTTTGGAATAAAATGATCTTTTTTTCGTCACCAGATATATATTGGAAATGGTGCTGTTGGGCAAGAGTTTGAAGTGCATGCGGCCTGAAAAAAGAGATATGGGTAGGGTCGCGTCGATACCACCATTTTAAGTAGGCCTCTTTTTCATTGGGGTGAAACTGTGTCATAAGGGCGAGGTAGCCACCTTCTTGAAGATGCTCTGAAAAGAGGGCCATGGTCTCTTGCACCTCACTGATATGTTCTATCACTTCAGTCGAAGTAATAAGATCATATTTTTTATCCACATAGACTTTTTCAGGTGCAAAAAACTTATCGTAGTGATCTACCTGAAAACCTTGATGTGTCATAATATTTGCCAAAACAGGGTTGGGACCGGAGCCAAAGTCCAAAACTGTATGGATCTCTTTTTTATAAGGTAAAAAAGTCTTCTCCATAAAGTCTTGAAACATAGCGACATAGCCGAGGTTCTCTTCAGTGTTGTTGTGCTGTTCATAGACTTTTAGCTCTTTTTCATTGCTAATGATCGCTGCCTCTTCTTTAAAGATAAACTCACACTCATGACAATGATAGGTCTCACACTTCATATACGTATCAAAAAAAGCTTCCGTAGGGCCTTGACATATTTTGCAGTGCATTAAGCTTTCTGTGCCTCGATCTCTTCGACTTTTTCTTCGATTAGAAGCAGCTCTTCAACTTTAGCTTCGTACAGTGCTTCTGCTTCTGAGAGCTCATCTGCTACAACGGTGATCCCTTTAAGTTCATAACATTTTGGGTCCGCTAAACAGGTGTTGATGATGTCGATCTTCTCTTCCAGTGCCTCTATCTCAGTTGGCAGACGTTTAAGGGCTTCATTCTCTTTGTAAGAGAGTTTGATGTTTTTAGCTCTCTCTTTTGGTGCCTCTTTTTTAGGGACACTTTTTTCAGCTTCATTGATAATGCTGGAGATCTCACGCTGCTCTTTTTCATCTTCAAGGTATTCAGAGTAGAGTTGATACTCCTCTTCGACAAGCCCATCATGGTTTTTAAAGACAAAGAGCTTTTTGGCGATCTTGTCTACAAAAAAGCGGTCGTGACTGACTAAGATGACAGCACCCGGAAAGTTTTGAAGTTGCTCTTCAAGGATGTTGATGGTGGGGATGTCGAGATCATTGGTTGGCTCATCGAGTATAAGACAGTCGACATTTTTGGTAAAGAGTAAGGCCAGTGCCACACGGTTCTTTTCACCACCACTTAGTGTACCGATCTTTTTGTCAAGGAACTCTCTGGGAAAGAGAAAGTTCTTAAGGTAGCCATAGACGTGCATGTTGGACCCGCGTACAACCACACGGTCTCCCCCATTGGGACAGAAGGTCTCAATAAGATTTTTGGCATCATCCAAGAGCTCTCTATGCTGGTCAAAGTAGCCTATAGAGAACTCTCCTTGTTTGATCCGCCCTTCAGTTGGCTTAACCCGTCCTAGAAGCGTTTTAAGCAACGTGGATTTACCGGTACCGTTAGGCCCCACGATAGCAATGACATCTTTTTGTAAGATACGTGTGGTGAAATTTTTGATGAGAAGTTTGTCCCCGAGGGTGACTCCAAGGTTCTCGACCTCAAAAAGCATCTTCTGTTTGTTGACACTTTTGTCACGGTTAAAGTGTTTGGCTTCTCTCTGTACCTCGACACTCATCTTACGGATCATGGCGGGGTTGGTCTTGGCCGCTTCACGCAGTTGCATAAGTCGTTCTTTACGACCTTCGTTACGTTTGAGTCTGGCACGTACCCCTCTGGCAAACCATTCGTTTTCAGTTTTTAACATCCCCAGTAGGTTGTCATGCTGCTTTTGCAGGGTACGGATATGTTCTGCTTTTTGGGTGAGGTAGTCGGAGTAACCCCCTCTGTATTCACGAAGCGCACCATCTTCGACCTCTATAGTCTTGGTAGCGATCTGGTCAATGAAGTAACGGTCGTGAGAGATGAAGACCAGGGTGTACTTCTCTTTTAAGATCAACTCCTCCAAAAACTCCACCATATAAACGTCAAGGTGGTTGGTCGGTTCATCAAGCAGCAAAACGTCTGGTTTTTGAAGAAGCAAACCAGCTAATGCAACGCGGCGCTGCTCACCACCACTGAGCATCATTACCGGTTTGGTCTCCATGTGCTTGAGGTTGAAGTGCACCAAAATACGCTCTATCTTGTCATCGAGACTCCAGGCACTGTGGTGGTCTAGATAACTTGAGAGGTCAGCGTGCTCTTTTAAAAGCAGTTTATCGTCAAAGTTCTCAGCCATCAGTACAGAGATCTCATCAAAACGTGCCTTGGCATCATAGAGTTCCTGAAGCCCTCTCTCTACTGCCTGACGTACGGTGTCCTCTTCTTGAAACTTGGGGACCTGGTCAAGCATCTTGATCTCCAGGTCCTGCTTGACGATGCGTTTACCGTCATCGAGGATGAGCTTTCCGGAAACTGCTTTCATAAGTGTGGATTTACCACTACCGTTTTTACCCACAATAACGATGCGATCACCCTCTTCAACATGAAAATTGATGTCGATCAGGATCTTTTGGAGGTCATAATGTTTGTGTACGTTGAGAAGGTCTATCAGTGCCATATATTGCTCATAAATTAAAGTGACGTATTTTAGCAGAGAAGGGCTTTAGAGGTGCCTTTAACTCTTAATGCAAAAATCGGTACATCATGATCGATGCAGCCACAGCGACGTTAAAGCTTTTTATGTTGGCTTGCATCTCGATGACCACCGCTTCATCACAGGCCTCTAACACCTCTGCTGAGAGCCCTTTTCCTTCATGTCCCATCAACAAGACCCACTTTTCAGGTACTTTGACTTGATTAAGTGGGGTCGCGCTTTCAGTCACTTCTGCTGCAAAGATCTTGTATCCATCGGTTTGAAGTTGGGTGATGGTTGCAAATATGTCATCGTAACGGTGGATCTTCAACCGACTGCTCAGGCCCATAGAGACCCTTAGTGCACGACGGTTGTAGGGATGTGGCCCTTGTTCGGGTAAAAGGTAGGAGTCTACACCTAAAGCGGCGGCACTTCTCGCAATGGAGCCTATGTTTTCGCTGGAGGAGATCTCATCGAGCATGATGATATGGTCTCCCAGTGCTTGAAGCAGACTGTCTTGTGGTCTAATTCCATGCATCATGCAGTTGTGATGTACTTTATGTCCAACGATCTGTTCCATCTGTGTTTTGGTTGCCACATAGCATTTGGGGATCTTTTTGGTCTCCAAAAGATCTTTAAAGGTCTCATAGTATTGTGGTGTGGCCAAGATGCTTTTGACTTGGACATTACTTTGTAAAACAAGGTTAACGACCTTGGGACTGTCTGCTATAAAGCTGCTGTCTGCTCTAAACGCCTGGTCTCGGAGCTGTTGGTAGATCTGGAGTTCAGGCACATCTATCTTCTCGACTGTAATAAAGTTCATCTATTTTTGATCACCAAAGCAGTGGGTGCGGTAGAGAAACCATGCGGCTATAGCGCTGTCGTTGTAGCTGTACTCCAACTGCTTTTTAGGGATGGAGTTGTTACGCATATATGAGCGTATGATCCCAGTAAAGAGATAACTGATGAGCAGGGTAGCCACAGCATAAAAGTAATCAACCACATACGCTACAAGCAGGGTCAAGATGATAGGCATATAGGTCAGTTTAAAGGCAAGAAGTTTTACCAACCATTGGCAGTAGGGTGTTTTGAAGGTAGGGGTGGGTTCTATCTCGGGGATAAAGTCATTCATAACGAGATTATAATAGAAGTTGTGTAAACAAGAGCTACCTATTGAACACCTGACGATAAAACTATCTAAAAAGTAAACTTAAGTCGTCAACCTAGCTTTGCTTATTCACTAAGATAAAAATAGAAAGTCTGTATTCTTTGGTAATCAATTTAAAAAGGAGTGATTTATGAGTGAACCAAGACTACAGGATATAGGTGACTATAACACCTTGAAAGGTGAAAAAAAGAGGATTGTATGGGCTGTGATCATTGCTGGTCTTATCATCGGTGCTATCTATTTGGCAGCACGTACTTACTTCGTTCCAAGTGATGTTATACCAACGGATGACACGATCACTAAGATTCCATCTGTTCAAAAAGGTATGGGTGTAACACGTTAGTTAGTAAATTAGTAAAAATGCTACAATAACGCAAATTTTTTAAGGCACTATCGCCCGAAGGTCAACCATGGTAACAACAATTATAGGTATCTACACCGTGTACGTACTCATCAAGATATATGTGAGTGTCATGCAAATCGGCTATGTCAATCAGGCAAAACGCCAAACTGCTGTACTCATGGGTGCAGCAGATTTTTTAAAAGCAGGCAATTATGCAGCGGCTAAAGAGAAACTTTCTATGTTTACCACACTTTTAGATTTTGTGGTCTTTTTAGCATGGATGGATTTTGGGATCGCTTGGATCGAAAAGACCTTTTTGGTATATGATCCTGCGCTCTCTACAGTACTTTCAGTCTTAGCCTTTATTATGATCAATGGTCTCATCAGTTTACCGGTGGACTATTATGAGAAGTTTATCTTAGATGCAAAGTTTGGTTTTAACCGTTCGAGTAAAAGCCTTTACATCAAAGACACTGCGATCTCAACTCTTTTGACTGTGGTCTTTGGCGGTGCGATCGTCTGGGGTATTTATCTTATTATCAGTTCAACAGCGTTGTGGTGGCTTTGGAGTTTCGCCTTTATTTTTGGGGTTATTGTACTTTTGAACATGTTCTTTCCAACATTGCGTGCCATGTTCTTTGACAAGTTGACACCGTTGGAAGATGAGCAACTTAACAAACAGATCACCCGTCTGATGGATGAGACTGGTTTTCAGAGCTCAGGTGTCTTTATCTCTGATGCTTCCAAGCGTGATGCCCGTCTTAATGCTTACTTCGGTGGCTTAGGCAAGACAAAGCGTGTGGTACTGTTTGATACACTATTAGAGAAGTTGACACCTAATGAGCTTTTGGCTGTTTTAGGACATGAACTTGGACACTTCCAACATGGAGACATCTATAAAAACATGGCTTTGATGGGCGGGATGCTGTTTGCTATGTTCGCTATTTTTGGAAATCTTCCTGATACACTCTATATGGAACTCGGTGTTCAAAAAAGCGCAGCGAACATGATGATACTTTTTATATTAGTGATGCCACTGCTCAGTTTTGTGATGATGCCACTTATGGGGATCATGAGTCGTCATAATGAGTATGCAGCAGATCAGACCGGTGCAGAGTTGGGTGGTAAGTTCTTTTTGAGTGAAGCGCTTAAAAAGTTGGTGAGTGAAAACAAAAGTTTTCCACTCTCTCACCCTCTCTATATCTTTTTCTACTACACCCATCCACCGGTGTTGGAGCGTCTAAAAGAGTTGGGTTTTGACATTCACAGTCAAAGCAGTGAAGCCTTAGAGGGATCATGCCCATCCATCGACTAAAAAGTGTCAACACGTGGTTAACTGAGATCACTGCAGCACTGCAAGGTGTTGTTGAACGTCCACGACGTGAGGCCCAACTGCTTATTATGGCCCATTTGAAAAAAGATGAGCTGTGGTTGATAACCCATGAAAATGATGAGGTCGAAGCGGGTGAAAAGCTTGCGGCGTGGGTTGAACGACGCAAAAAGAATGAGCCTTTAGAGTACATCACCAACCGCGTCAGTTTCTACTCTCAAGAGTTTCACATCGAAGCGGGTGCTTTGATCCCGCGTCCTGAGACAGAGTTACTTATCGATGAGGTACTGGCTGTAGCTGAGCGTGACAAAGTACTAACTATTGTCGAAGTGGGTGTTGGCAGCGGGATCATCTCTACGATCTTGGCACAGGAGCTTCCTCAAGCCAAGATCATTGCAGTAGACATCAGTCCTAATGCGCTAAAAGTGGCCAGAAAGAACATTGATGCTTTTGGGCTAAGTGAACGTATTGAACTGCGAGAGGGTGATTTGTTAGAACCCATCACGGAAAAGATTGATATTTTAGTCTCAAATCCACCCTATATCGCAGACGGTGAGCCTCTGGAAAGTAACTTGGATTATGAACCCGACCTGGCACTGTTTGGCGGTACTGTAGGTGATGAGATCATACAGCGTCTTTTAGATGAGACACTACAGAGAAAAATCCCCTGTTTCGCTTGTGAGATGGGGTATGACCAAAAAGATAAAGTTGAGAACTATCTCAATAACAGATACAGTGCACTGAAGTTCTACAAAGATCTTGCAGGCCATGACCGTGGTTTTGTACTTCAGCGTTGAGCCTTTGGCTTAAGGGAAAGAGTGAAAAGTGAAGCGCGTCTTGACTGTGCGTGGGCTTCCCGCCGAGGGAAACAAAGCGTTAGCGTAGCGAAGGGGAACTTGTTCGCCGCAGCGTGAAACACAGAGGTGCGTGTGGGCTTCGCGCCGAGGGAAACATAGCGTTAACGTAGTGAAGGGGGAACTTATTCACCGCAACGTATTTAAAGTAAAAAAGGAAAAAATATGACAGCAAAACAGTGGACGGTAACGATCTATCTTCTTTTAGTGGCGATGACACTAGGTGCAGTACTGACTCTAGGTATCTTTGTCACAGCGACGATCTTTCACTCTGACAGTTACCTGGTAGGGACGATGTTAGACCATTATAATGAGGGTGTCTTGATGGCGGAGATCTTTCGACGTTTCAGCTACTTTATCTCATTTATAGCACTAATCGTCTTTGTCTTTGAAGGAAACGAATACAAACACGGTCGTCGTGACAACTACGCAATGATCAGTGCTTTTTTTGTGATCACTACAGCGATGATGTTCAGTGCCATATATACACCCAAGATCTTAGCTATGCAGGCATTAGGAGCTGAAGCGACACAGAGTGAGGCTTTTGAAGCTTTACATCTTGGCAGTGAGATCGATTTTAAGGTCTTAGCAGTGGCACTCTCTGTTCTCTTTATTCGCCGCATGCACCTTATGTTTGTACAAAAGTAAAACAAATACAAATTAGAGAACACTAAACCTCTCTAGTTGTCTCCCCAAAATATACTTATGATGTAAAGGGCTCCAAAAATAACAGGAGCCATATACAAAACCATATACATATCTATTTCCATTATCTGCTCCTTTTTATTAATGATGCGCTTTTATGCCTTACAGTATGATTAATGCGGTGTTGCTATTTTTTTACATATTCAAGCTTGCCTCTTACTCAATATGAAGGGATCATTCCCGCCTTAGAGTCTGCCCATGCGGTAGCGTACGCGATGAAGTTGGCAAAAGAAAATCCAAAAGATTCGATCTTGATCAACTTAAGTGGCCGTGGGGATAAAGACATCGATTTTGTGGTAGAAAAGTTTCCTATTCCAAGTAAATAACAATTACACCCTCTGAACTTATCAGATGTTTTCAGAGGGTTCCATTATTAGTCTCCATCTCATTTTCATAAATATCTTATTAACAGACTCCCTTTGGAAGTGCCCTTTACTCTTTTGTGTTATCCTATTTGAAATATTGACAAGAAGGTTTATGCATGCACGAAAGTCATACACTGATCCACAGTATTATTGATGAGGTAGAGACCGTTCTTATTGGTAAACGTGACAAGATCGCTTTGGCGATGGCGGCCTTTCTTTCGGGTGGACATCTGCTGATCGAAGACATGCCGGGTGTGGGGAAGACCACTTTGGCCAAGACACTTGCAGAGGTTCTGGGACTGGACTTTGGGCGTATACAGTTTACTTCAGACCTGCTTCCGGCAGACATCATCGGGGTGAACTATTTTGATGTCAAGAGCGGTGCTTTTCGTTTTAAAAAAGGGCCCATCTTTAGTTCTCTGCTTTTGGCTGATGAGATCAACCGTGCGACTCCAAAGACACAGAGTGCCCTTTTGGAGGCCATGGCAGAACAGCAGGTGAGTGTAGACAACGAGACCTACAAGCTTGAACGTCCCTTTTTTGTGATCGCGACCAAAAACCCTTATGAAGAGAACGGTGTTTTTGCGATGCCAAGCTCTCAGCTGGACCGCTTTGTCTGTACGATCTCACTGGGTTATGCCAACAGAGACTCTGAACGTGAGATCCTGCGTCGCGGTGGTGCAGAACCTTCGCTAAAACTCAAACAACTGACACGAGAAGAGGTCGAGCGACTAATACGCTTGGCTCAGGAAGTCCATGTCAGTGAAGAGATCCTGGACTTGATCCAAAACATTGTGGAGGTGAGTAGAAACAGAAGTCTCTTTATCTATGGTCTCTCTACTCGTGGTGCCTTGGCACTGCTGCAACTGTCAAAAGCTTATGCCCTTATAGAAGGCAGAGACTTTGTTATCCCTGATGATGTTACCGCAGTATTAGAGCCGGTACTTGTCCACAGACTGGAGTTACAAGAACGTGATCATACTCAATCAGCTACAGAAAAGATTCTCGCCCTCATTTGCCAAGATTGCTAGAAAGGGAAGTGAGCGACCGACCAAGTATATCTATCTTCTGATCTTTATCTTTGTCGCGCTCTTTATGCAGGCGTACATCCATAACTATAACATCGTCTACATGACCCTCTTTTTCACTTTTGGCTTTGCTATGAGCAGTTACCCTTTTGGGCGTAATAACATTCGTGCTCTGGAACTTGAGCTTTTCTCTTTTGATAGGGTTTTCGCTCATGAAAAGAGTCTCTACGCGCTGCGGTTGCACTCCTCAAAACAGGAGCTTTATGACATTACCTGTATAGCTGCTCAAGATCGTGTGCATGTTGATAACATTAAAGAGGGGGAGGCGAGGTTGATCACCCTCTCACATACTTATGACAAACGGGGAGAGCAGGTGTTAGAGAGTGTTGAGTGTGTCAGTGGGTTTCCGCTGCCACATCAGACTTTTTACAAGGTCTTTGACATTAACAGAGCTTTTGTGGTCTATCCTGAGCCTAAGGGAAAAAGTCTGGATGCTTTTATGGTGCACAACCGTATGCTTTATGGAGAGCGCGAGGATTTTGACGGTATTAGAAACTTTGAAAGTGGAGACCGTCTCTCTGAGATCTACTGGCCTTCCTTGGCTAAGGGTGATACATTGATGAGCAAACAGTTTTTGTACAGTGATGAGAGTAGGGAGCTGGTCTTTGAGTTTGAGCAGTGTGGCAGCGATGATGAAACACGACTTTCACAACTGACACTGTGGGTCTTAGAGTGTGAAAAGAGAGACCTGAACTTTACCGTAGTCATAGCGGGCAGACGTCTAGAACGCGAAAAGATGGAGACAGATGAGATCCTTAGCTTCCTTGGTCGATTTTAAAAAACCTTTTTCACCACTGCACCTTGTGGACGTGGCACTCATCTTGGCCATCATCCCTCACTTGGACCGTCTCAAGTTTCCTATGCTGGTCTATCTCTTAACCGTTTTTTTAGTGTTACTCTTTTTCAGAGAACGCCCCAAATGGTTAAAGTACCTGCTGGTTCTTTTTGGACTGCTCTCTGTGATCAGCTCATTTTACAGCGACTTTAATTTTGCCTCATTTAACAAGTTCGCCCTCTACCTCTCATTTCTCAACGTTTTATTGATCTTTGCGGTGACACTGCAGCGACTTGAAAACAAGGTGAACTTTTATCTGGCCTTTTCACCGGCACTGCTTTTGACACTCTCCTTCTTTCTGCACAACTCGGTACTGATGCTCTTTTATATGGTCTTTACACTTTTTGTCTTTTTACTGCTCTTTTTATGGCAAAAGATGCAGGGAGAACTCGTCACAGCCTTTAAGATGGCACTTTCCATCTTTGCCTATGCCCTGCCTATTGTTGCCATCTTGTTTTTGGTCTTTCCAAGGATCAACTTCGAAAAAGCAGAGTATGGTTTTAGTGACATCTTAACCAAACGCAGTGGTCACAATGGACGGATGTCACTAGGCAGTGATGCTCTGTTGGTACCATCCTCTCAAGTCATTATGGAGGTCTATTTTAAAAAGCCCTTGCCCAAGAGTAGAGATCTTTACTTTCGTGGTACGGTTTTGTATCAAGACAAAGACACTGCTTTTTTACCTTTGGCCAAGAGTGCACAGCACCCTCTACGCCAGTCTGAAACAGCCACCCATCTGGCTGAGCCTGTAGATTATGATGTGACCCTTTATCCTCATGATGAGCGGTGGCTTTATGGTTTGGACATACCTGTTGTTAAACCTGAAAAAAGTCAACTTTTAGAGGACTACACCTTAGTGGCAGACAAAAAGGTCAAAAAAAGTCTGCGTTACAGCGTGCGCTCTTATATGCAGTACCAAATAAATGCTCCTTTACGTGAAGAGATCAAAAAAGCAGCTCTACAGGTAGACCTTCATCGAGATGAAGTAAGTGCCAAGATCGCAAAAAGTCTGCACTCTAAAAATGATGTAGAGACCTTAAACAATCTCGCAGCATATTTTCGAAGTTTGGGGTTAACGTACACCTTGAAACCCGACACCTTTGACACCCTGCGTCCCATAGACTCTTTTTTACAAGAGAACAAAAAAGGGTACTGTGTCCATTTCGCAGCAGCCTTTACATACATGGCTCGAGCCGCAGGACTTCCCGCTCGAGTGGTCACAGGCTTTAGAAGTAACAGTGATCAAACCTTGGGTAATTACCTGGTAGTGAGAGAGTATGATGCCCATGCCTGGGTTGAGGTCTACTTGAAAAAGCAGGGGTGGCGCAGGGTGGAGACGACAGCATTAGCGCAATATATGGACAAAGACGTTATGGAACAGCTTGGCGTACCTACTACTGTTTTGGGACGTCTTTTACATGAAAGCAATCTGCGTTTTATGTATGTCAAATATATCATAGAGACGTGGGTTCTTGAGTACAGTCGTATGAAACAGATGGAGCTCTTAAAAAACCTTCTCAGCAGTAACAGTTATCTCATCAAAGCCATACTGTACCTGCTTCTTTTTATGATGCTCTCCATAGGTTTTGCCATCTATATAAGTGGTGTAAAAAGCACACATACGCTTTTAAAACTGATGCAACCTCTTTTTAAAACACTTCAAAAAGAGGGACTGAAAAAGCGACCGACAGAGAGTATGCACCACTTTTTCATGCGGGCAGAAAAACTGTATGATGCGCAGTGGTTAGAGCAGATAGATCTTTTGTATCATAGATTACGCTACGGTGAAGTTATAGATGCTGAAGATAAAAAACGTTTACAAAAAGAGCTAAAAGTCTTAATAAAAAAGGGTAGCAAAAACCTTAAAAATGGGTAATATACTCTCTCCTCGAAGTATAAACAGTCGTCATCTGTGCAAGCTATGGGCGCATCTAAGTCTCTATGTTGTAAAATACGCAATTATTTATAAGACGGAGTGAAGCCGAATGGAAACTATGAATGTTATTGACGCCATAAAAGGGCGTGCATCAAAGCGTAAGTACTTAGAAAAAAAGGTCCCTCAAGAGACTATTGAGAAGATCTTGGAAGCTGCTGCGATGACCCCAAGTGGTGCAAACATGCAACCATGGACAGTGTATGCTGTCAGTAACGACAAGTTACTCAAGGATATCGGTGACGCTATCATCGCCCATATTGAAGCGGGTGGTGATGTCGATCAACACGTTCAGTACTATCCTCTAAACTGGATCAATCCGTATAAAAAACGCCGTATTCTTACAGGTGCGGGTCTCTACAAACTGATGGAAGTCGACCGCCATGATGACGCAACCCGTCAGCAGATGTGGTTTGACAACTACCGTTGGTTTGGTGCTCAAAACGTCTTTTTTGTTTATGTAAACAATGAGCTTATCAATGGAGCGCAAGGTCCACTTATGGACTGTGGTGCTTACATGCAAAACCTTATGCTTGCTGCTGAAGGTTATGGCTTGGCAACAGTTCCTCAAGGTTCTACTACGGAGTATGGCAAGATCATCTCCAAGGTCATGGGTGTTCCTGATGACTTTTCACTGCTTTATAGTGTGGTTGTTGGGTATGAGGACAAGAGTGCGCGGATTAATTCTTACCAGCCAAAACGCGTAAAGTTAACAGACACAGTAACTTTCCTCGACTAAAAAGTTCCAGCTGCGGCGCGATTTGCACCGGGGTTCACCTCTCAACGTACCGATGTACGCCTTCGGGTTCACGCCCGGCACAACTCACCCCACATCTGAAACTTTTTTCTGTACATTAACTTTTTAAGATGCGCTTTGCTATCTTCTTCGCTCTTAATCTGCGTAATGCCCCAAGGGCATCCCCTTAACCTCCTCTGTTGACGAAAACGTTTTTGCTCTTAAGATGACTACGTTATCTCTCTAAAAACTAACTAAGGCTCTCTATCCAGTAAGGTGCATTTCTCTGCTCGGCTTTGACGGTTGTAGTACCGCCGTGACCTGGGTAGACGGTTTTGTCGAAGTCTAGGGTCATGAAGCGTTTGAGGGAGGTCTTCATATCTTCAGGTGAGGACATGGGAAAGTCGGTGCGTCCGATGCTTCTATCGAAAATAAAGTCTCCACTGAACATGGCGTCTTCGATCTCTATGGTTGAACAGCCTGGGCAGTGGCCGGGGAAGTGTCTAAATGTCATGGAGATACCTTCTATCTCCAGTGTTGTAACCTCTCCTTCGACTGCGACATCAGGAAAAGAGGGTGGCAGGTCAGGAACCCATGAGTTGTCCGTCAACATGGGTATATCACCTTTTGGGGTGTAAAGAGGGATCTCAAAAAGTTCTTTGGTCTCTTGGTTGGACCAGACATGATCGAAGTGACCGTGTGTGTTGAGGACAGCTACAGGGTTAGTGACATTTTCTTTGATCCAGGCAGTGGCATCTACACCGGGATCGATGATGATGTCTTTACCGTCAACAGTGACGATATAACAGTTGGTCTGGTACATACCCATAGGTTGGACTTTGATCTGCATATAAGCTCGCTTTTGTGACTGCTATACAGCAGAAACAGTAAAATTAGTGATAGAATTATACCTATGAATTTTTATACTAGCTTAGAAGAGATCCTTACCACTGCCCAACCTGCTCAAAAAGCTGCCCGTTTCCGCACTTTTTACGAGGCCTATTTGGCAGGTGAGGTGGTTTTCGAGACCAATTTCAGTGCCAAAAGTTTTACAGAACCCAGCTACAGTGCCTTTTGTACAGTGGTACATCCTCTTAAAGTACCCAAGCGTCGTAAACTGACCACAGACAATGGTAAGATCATCTTACTGCATGCCATCGCACATATAGAGTATACGGCTATTGATCTGGCTTTAGACCATGCGTATCGTTTTCAGGGTCTTCCCAAAGCCTATTATGATGACTGGTTGGAGGTGGCAGATGACGAGATCCGTCATTTTGAGATGCTTCATGCTATGTTAGAGCAGTTGGGTGCCAAGTATGGTGACTTGGAGGTGCATAACTCTCTTTTTGAAGCCTCGTATAAAACAGAGGGAAGTCTGGTAGACCGTATGGCAATGGTGCCCCGTTATCTGGAAGCCAATG